>JBEQCC010000160.1:0-6221 GCA_041639455.1 Pelosinus sp.
GCGTGGGCCTGGGGCCTTGGGCCTTGGGTCTTGGGTCTTGGGTCTTGGGCCTTGGGCCCTTGCCCATGGCTCACGGCTCACAACTCATAGCAACGGATTTACGCGAAAACTGGAATTTTTCTTTCGCTGAAGTTATCTTGACAGCAAACCGTTGGGTAAACACATCATACATGGCGGTTTTCTCCAATTCATCCCGCGTAATATCAGGAAACCGATCGTAAGGCAAATAAGTCGTCTCTAGCATCATCGGTTTATTGTCAGCCAATCGTAAGCGAACAATTTTATATACCTTCTTGTTTTCCTCGATCCCTAAATTTTTACTGATTTTTTTCTCGCACTCAATCAGTTCAAAATTTATTACGATGGAAGAAGGATCTTTGCCCAATTTTTTCATTTCCTCCGTAAAACTATAAAATTTTAAAAGTTCCTGATTTACTTTCTGAGGCGCAACAAATGTTCCTTTTCCATGTGATCGATAGATATAACCTTCCTGTTCCATTTCCTGCATAGCTTGCCTAACAGTTGCCCTACTGACATTAAATTTTTCACATATTTCCCGTTCAGAGGGTAATTGATCTTCTTCTCGCATATTTGTCTGAATTTCACTTACTAAAATATCCATAAGCTGACAATATAGAGGAATTCTGCTTGTTTTGTCTATGTACACCGTCTACCATCCTAAATCAACACTTATTTTTTAATATCATCAAAACTGGTACGTACCACCTGTTTTTAAGTATATCGATACTTATCTTTTCTGTCAATAGCGTTTAATGATTTATGTTTAACTTGTGATACTGTCACTATGTGGACTAATTTTATTGTGTTCCCATTGATTGTTGTCGCAGGTTATGATATGTGGTGTCGCCTCCTAGAATTACGCCGCAGAGCCGGTTTAGCGACAATTAAACTAACTAGATGGAAGTCAACGCCAAATCAAAATCAAAGAACCTGCCGGGATTTATGTTGTTGAATAGGATTTGCCTAAACAATGCTATACTATATTTATAATATAGCAATAATTAATTCGAATATGAAAGGGTAAATGATGATTAATGAAAAGAATATTAAAACGTTAGGAACCCACAGCGGGAAATTTCATGCAGATGATGTTATGGCTACCACTATACTCAAGTTACTGCTAGGCGACATAACGGTAACAAGAACAAGAGATGAAAATATACTTAGTAAACTAGATTTTGTTTATGACATATCCTTGGGAGAATTCGATCATCACCAACTAAATAAAGAAATAAGAGAAAATAATATTCCGTATGCTGCTTGTGGTTTAGTCTGGAGAGAGTTTGGTTCAAGAATAATACAAAAGTTTGATTCTCAACTTGAAGAAGATGATATAATCTCAATTTTTGATTATGTTGATAAAAATTTAGTGCAGGGGATTGACGCTACAGATAATGGCATAGATATAAAATCAGAAATTAAAGTAACTTCAATAAGTGATATTATCCAAAGTTTTAATCCTACATGGGATTCAAATGATTCCATAGATGGGGCGTTTGAAGAAGCCGTTCAATTTGCTACTGAGGTTATAAGAAGAATAATAAGTAGACAAATTTCTGTTATAAAAGCAAGGATCATCGTAAATGAAGCCTTTAAAAATAGAAGTATTAATGAAATAATAGTTCTAAAAAACGGTTGCCCTTGGCTCTATCAGCTGCTTAAAATCGATATAAATAATGAGGTATTATTCGTTATTTCTCCAGATGAGGCCAATGGAGAATATAAGGTTCAGTCAGTAAAGAAAAATGTCGATACTTTCGAATCAAGAAAAAATATAGTAGAATCCATCAGAGGAAAATCAAGTGAAGAAATCAATTCTATTATTAAAATAGATGATGCTATATTTTGTCACAAAGCAGGTTTTATAGCATCAACTAAAAGTATGGAGAGCGCTTTAAAAATAGCAAAATTATCAGTTAGCACTTGAAAAAGTGTTAGACTGTCTACATTCCATCCTTACTTCAAACAAAAAAAAAGCTGCCCCTAATCTATGAATAAGGTAGATTAGGGTAGCTTCGCTTTCATATCTGCTAAATCCGCTTGTTTCTTATACATGATTTTTTATAAATTAAGTAATGTAATAATTGAGTTACTTGCAGTGTACAGCACTAATATTCCCGCAAGAATCACAAATGGATTACCACGCCATTCATTTTCTTTTACTTTACTCATATAAAGCACCTCTTTACTTTTTACTACTGCTATACAAGAATTAGAGCCAAATAAAGCCCTTTAGCAACTAGATTCCATTATATAACATTTATTCTATTGTATACAATTAATATTAATTTGTAAATAATAATTATTTTTATTAAATTAATTATTGTGATCAATCATAAAAATTCCCTGTATTGGACTTTAAGAAAAGTTCAATACAGGGAATTTCTTAATCAAGGCACCATGGACACAAAGCCAGGTTTATTATCCCTCTTTGTCTGTTATTTTTCGAGAGAATGAGCTAAAATCTCTGCAATATCCAGTGTACGGCTCTGCTCTTTGGTGTTATCGGCCTTAGTACCATCCAAAATCATCGTCAGACAATAGGGACAGGCCGTAGCAATAACTTCAGCCCCCGTATCCAAAGCTTCTTTCGCTCGGACTTCATTGATACGCTGCCGCCCGTGGCCGATTTCTTCTTCCATCCAGTTGCGGCCGCCACCGGCACCGCAGCAGAAGGCATTCTTTCTGTTGCGTGCCATCTCGGTTAGATTGATCCCAGGAACTGCCTGAAGGACAGTACGAGGGGCATCAAACACATCGTTGTGACGTCCGAGATAGCAGGCGTCATGATAGACGACCTTAGCGTTAAATGAACCGTTAGCCTTAATTTTTCCGGACTGGATAAGCTCTGCGAGTAACTCGGAGTGATGGATGACTTCAAATTCACCACCAAAATCAGGATAATCGTTTTTGAACGAGTTAAAACAGTGAGGGCAAAGAGTAATGATTTTTTTGACCCTCAGATTTTTGAACAATTCCACATTCTTTTCGGCCACTGACTGAAACTCATATTCATTTCCTATCCGGCGAATCGTCTCGCCACAGCACGGTTCTTCGCTGCCGAGAACGCCGAAATTTACGCCCGACGCTTTCAGCACCTTTACTAATGCAGTGCTGACCTGCTTAGCCCGGTCGTCATAAGCACCGGCACACCCTACATAGAGTAGATATTCGGCATCTTCTGACCAGGCAGGAACATCCAGGCCTTTCATCCAGTCGCCGCGGCTGCCACGAGGAAGTTTCCACGGATTGCCGCTCTTGTAGCAGTTCAAGACATTCTGCACATCTTTTGGCATTTTAGCTTCGGTCATCACCATGTAGCGGCGCAAATCAATAATTTTCTGCACATGTTCATTGGAAACAGGGCAAGCCTGCTCACAAGCACGGCAGGTCGTACAGGACCAGATAAATTCCTCGGAAAACACGCCATCAATAATCATCTTGTCGAGAATTGCCTGTTCGGCTTCAGTATATTCCGGTTTCTGGTCACCGGAAGCTTTCAATTTCTCCAGCAGCGGTATTTTTTCCTCCATATGAGCCCGCAGCTCAACATGCAACGCACGGGGATCTAGGGGCTTGCCGGTCTGAAAGGCAGGGCATTGTTCTGTACACCTGCCGCAGCGTACACAGGTGTAGGTATCAAAAAGTTGCTTCCATGTAAATTCTTCCAATTTGTTTGCACCAAAGGTTTCCGCCGCCTCGTCCTCGAAATCGACCGTTGTCAAGGAACCTGAGGGGCGTAAAGTATGCCAGATCGCATTGGCCGGTGCAAACGCCAGGTGCAGATGCTTGGAACCGGGAATGAGCACGGCCATCAAGCCCATTGCCAGAAAATGTATCCACCATGCCGCCGCTGCCAATTGTTGTAGGGATTCGGGCGAATTTCCGACCAGCAGTCCTGATACAAAGTTGGCAAAGAAAGCTGCATTACGGATGCCGGTATTCTCGCCAAGGGCAAAATTGGCACCGTTATATAAAAGATCCCCGGTGACAATAAGACTGATCAAACCAAGAATAATAAATGCTTCAGCGGAATTCTCTATGCGATCCGGCTTCAGCACCGTTCGCCGCAGCACCGCCACGATAACACCGATATAAACCAACAGCAGGAACAGTTCCTTCAACCCGATAAAAAAGGAATTATCGCCAATGAAGGGCACCGGAACACCGAACAACCCTTCCACCGCCAAATTAATTGCACCAAAACCGAGTACGATAAACCCCCACATGATCATAACATGGGACAAACCAGAAACCGGATCCTGCATCACCTTGTCCTGGCCGACTACATTTGTCAGGAAATATTTTAGGCGATCACCTATCCGGTCGTACCTGTTATCGGGTTTCCCATGCAGCGTGTTTTTATACCTGCGATAGATCATGTACGCCATGAAACCAAAGGTACTACCCATCCAGAATATAAAGATTAGTATTTTTACCATAACCCTCTGCCTCCCTTTTCTGTATTTGTACAACATCATTACCTTTATATTTATTCCTATTAGAGAAAGTAAATTACTTCTGGCGGGAATAAAGAGTGAATATTTCGACTTTCTATGGAGTTCAGAATGCTTTATCTTTCATCATCATTTCATCCCTGAGTCAAATGTAAGAAAAAGTACCCATTAATCCACTAACAAAGTAGATTAATGGGTATCTTCTCCTAAGTAATGCTAAATCCTGCTAAGCTTTTCCATATATAAACATTTATTTTACCTTATGTGGCAAATGATCAGTTCTGCCCAAACACTTTTTTAAGCATTGGCGGAGTTACCAGCGTAGTAAGAATAACCACAATGACAATCGGGGTAAAATACTCTTCTTTTAATAAATTTGCTTCCAGACCAATTGCCGCTAAAATGAGCGCAACTTCTCCCCGGGATACCATACCCGCCCCAATTCCCAGCGCGGATCGATTGTTAAAACCCGTTAGCCTTGCCCCAAGTCCCGAACCAAATAATTTAGTAAAAATGGCAAGCAAGGCAAGCCCGGAAATCATCCCGATTTGGCTGCTGGTCCCAGCTAATGAAACGGAAAGTCCGATACTGACAAAAAATACCGGCACA
Organism: Pelosinus sp.; assembly: GCA_041639455.1. Lineage (GTDB taxonomy): Bacteria > Bacillota > Negativicutes > DSM-13327 > DSM-13327 > Pelosinus. Next base: position 5,088 of record JBEQCC010000160.1, read on the forward strand.
AAAAAAGCATACGCAATCGGTTCAATCTTATGCTCCACTTCCTGTTTAAACCTAGTTTGCGAAATAGCGATGCCAGCGGCAAATGCCCCGATAATCCCCGCCACTCCCAGTGTTTCGGCTATATAGGAAAAAAGGAAACAGATGACCAGTGCCGCACTGGTTACAGGTTCAGTAACACGCAAAGGTGCAAACTGTTTCAACAACCACGGTACACCCTTCCAGCCAAGCAATCCAATTGCAGCAAAAAATAAAAATTTCTTGCCAATAATGAGACTAAGGCTGATGTGTTCCGTTGTGAGGAAACTCATCATAACTGCAAGCATAATGACGACCAAAATATCATCCAGCACCGCGGCCCCTAATATCGTTGTGCTCTCACGAGTTTTAAGCTGTCCCAGCTCTCTGAGAGTTTGGGCGGAAATACTTACTGATGTAGCTGACAGCAACAAGCCTAAAAACAGTGCATGGGACTGATCCATCCCTATCCCTAAACCGGCAACACAGCCCAATGTTAATGGTAGGATAATCCCACCTACCGCAACGGCAATAGAAGAATTGCGGTTTTTATTAAGGGCTTGCAAATCAGTTTCCAGCCCAGCCAGAAACATCAGCAGCAGCACGCCAATTTCACTGATCTGTATAATCATTTCTGATTTTTCAATCCACCCCAACACTGCCGGACCAATAAGAATACCGCTGACCAGCTTGCCTAATACGGCTGGCTGCCCTAATCTGATACTTATTTCTCCCGCTAGTTTGGTTATCAGCAAAATAATTAAGATCTGTAAAAACAAGAACACCAGCATCCCACCTTTAATCTGCATTCATATCCAGGAAAATAAAAAGAAGAGCCCCTTTGTGCAGACTCCTCCTCAATACTAATCCAATCAATTTTTTAAAATAACCGCCACGAAAAGTTTACCTCGTATGTTATTCGTAACTATTTAATGTCGGCTACCATTTATATCATTATAACCGAATTTACCAATGAAAGTCAATTTCCCCTGGAAAAATCATTTTTTAAAGCGTATTTCACCGCCGTTTTTCTTAATACTTTGTCATGTTTCTTCTGCACCTAGTTTATTGATATTATAGTTGATACCGACCATTGCCCCACGCCAAGCCATCAGCTCC
>JBEQCC010000161.1:0-769 GCA_041639455.1 Pelosinus sp.
GTTATTTTTTTGCGTTAGAAGATACAAAGCGAATTCAACTTTGCTTGCTGCCGCTGCAAGCTTTAAATACGGATCCGACTCTATCATGTAAACCAAAATAACCGTCGGTCATCATTACCATTGGCTTTACTTGTAAAGCGTCGGGCTTTCCATTAGCCAGGCAGTTCTCATTGGCATAGGCAGCAACAATTTCTCCCAGAAACATTGTAAAATCAAAGATTGGAATAGTTTGTATGACTTTGCATAAATAATTGACAGGACATTCTTTTATTAAAGGTGCGTTGCCCGCTTCATCGTAAAAAGATTCAAAAACCTGAGACTTATCAACCTTATGACCGGAGACAGTTCCACAGTAATCGGTTTTTTCAATCAAATCTGCTGACGGGATATTAACACTAAAGTAACCAGTCTCCCTCACACCGGCTGTAGTATAATGAGAATTCTTTAATGAGATATACAACACCGGCTTTTGACTTACAACCCCATAGGCTCCAAGCGTCGCATAATTCGGCTTTCCATCAACAACAGCTCCTGCTAACATCGTAATATACGGCCCAAAAGGGATGTTGGCTATTTTCTTTTTCATTGTCGTCACACTCCTTTTCTCCTTGCTAGCTTTTGCCGCAGCAATGATTTTATACAATCAGCATCACGGGGACAGTTTTAAGAGTCGGGGGACGGTTCGTTGACTCCATAAAAAATAGAAGTAGTAATGGATATAAAACTAAAGAGGGAGAGATTTGCATGCCACGACAAGGTAGGCAATTAA
>JBEQCC010000161.1:779-6197 GCA_041639455.1 Pelosinus sp.
GAAAGTAAAATCTATCATGTGATGATTCGGGGAAATGCAAAAAAAGATATTTTTCTCGATGATGAAGACAAAACACGTTTTATAGAGATTCTAAGTGAAAAAAATAAGGAGCGAAAATTTGTTATCTATGCTTATTGCTTAACGGGCAATCATGTACATCTCCTTATCAATGAGGGGAGTGATGAAATCGGAACGATTATGAAAAGAATCAATATAAGCTACGTCTACTATTTCAATAAAAAATACGTTAGAACTGGACATCTATTTCAAGATCGATTTAAAAGCGAAGGAATTGAAAATGATGCATACCTATTGGCGGCAGTAAGATACATACATAACAATCCAGTCAAAGCAGGGATAGTCAAAAATATAGAAGAATACAAGTGGAGTAGCTATTCTATTTATACAGAGACAAAAAAACAAAACAATAGTATCAATAATCGTTTTATACTCGAAATGTTTTTAAATGATATTGAGAAATCAACAAAGCTTTTTATAGACTACTCAAAAATACAGGATGATGGACATCAGCTCATGGAGTTGCAAGAAGATAATGTAGAATAGAAAGCGATTCAATCTGAAAATAAAGCAAAAGACTTGATTTTGGATTTTTTAATCAAACATAATATCAATAGTCGTGATCTAAAAAATTGGCAGAAGGAAGATTTACGGAGAGATATTATTAACACATTGAAAAGACAATCAAACCTATCAATTCGTCAAATTGCTAAGTTATTGGAAGTAGATAGAAATATGGTTCAGCGTATGAAGTGAGTCTTGGAACCGCCCTTTAACTCATAAATGTAACGGAGCTGTATCAAGACATTTTTTCATCTATCAGGATAAGGTGGCATATGTAAGGCAGCCTATCTGATATTAATAAAATTGTTATCCACAGAATCAATGCTCATTGCCCTGGCTTCTATACTTTCTATATTGGGGACAGCAGCTTCCATAACTTGTGCTACTTTTTCTGTATTACCTGGCCACTGTGGAAAATAATTGATAATTCCATGGAATATACTCCTGATTAGTATATAGTCTGCTAGATTTGGGCCAAGCTGCAGTGCTCCTTGGAATTCGCGCCCTGCAGCCTGACTCAAAATTTTTACATCATTTTTTTCTTAATTCTTGTCAATGCATCCTGAAAGTTTTTAATAACCTTCTCTTTATCTCGCGGAAACGATCCCACCATGAGTGCTCCACTGGGGTTGTTCGGAAAGAAATACACAATGGCAGGTATCGTCAAATTTTCAACGAAAGCTAACTGTTCCTCTATCCTTTCGACCAAATCAGGTTCCTTAAAATTTCCAGATTGGACTTCTCTTTCAAGTGCCGAGCTTGAACTAACATTAAGTTCGGTAATATTAATAACTTTTGGCTGAAGTTGGTTGTAAAGCTTTGCGGATGCCAAGGCGTTAAGCTTGCCTTTCCCGGCGCCTGCTATACCATTCATGTGATTGATGTCATAAGAGATACCCGCCTTTTCCAGACGGCCCAATTGTTCCAAAGTGTCTTTTGTTTTGAAGCCTTTGTTCATAAACTCCAGTGTGGCATCATCTCCACTCTCGGCGCCAACAATAATACCATCATAACCTAGTGAATGAAGCTCTAAAAGTTGTTCATCGGTCTTAGGGGTTATGTCGGTTACTCGTCCAAATCCCCCGATGCTCGTGACCCTTGGTAGATACTTGTGTATCATTTCTGCTAAATCACGAAGCCTATTAAAACCCAGTGCAAAGGGATTTGCGCCGACTAGAAATACACGGGTAGAAGTTGGGTGATAGCTAGCCGTTTCCTGTAAATCCTCTTCAATTTCGCTGATTGGGGAAGGATGGAAAGGGTGTTCATACATCCCGCAAAACTTACACTTATTCCAAGTGCAAGCCACTGTAACTTGTAATAGTATGGAGCTTTTCTCATATGGCAAACGCCAGACGGTCCCTGTATAGTGCATAAAAGTGCCTCCTTTACTTTTACCCCATTTTATCATGGTATTCCAAATTATTAAAGTAGTGTCTTTTTTCATAGGTACTATTATATTTACTACTAATTGATATTTGTGCTATAATTTTATATCTTATAAAAATAAAGGAGATGTTAGATTGAATAATAATCAGAAAATCGGTCATTGTAAGAGCATGTCTGCAGTCCAGAAAATTCTAGGCGGAAAATGGAAAATTGAAATTCTCTATTATATCTCACAAGGGCCACAGCGCTTCGGAGAGTTGCATCGTCAAATCGGTGACGTTACCCAGTCTACATTGACAAAACAACTTCGGGAATTGGAGGAGGATGGCTTTATTTCTCGTCACATTTATCGGGAGATTCCCCCCAGGGTTGAATACTCCTTAACTGATTTGGGCAACAGCTTCTTCCCCATTCTGGAGCAGATGAGAGAATGGAGCGAAAGTCATTTAATTTAGAGAATTATATGGTATGCTGCAAGAGCCGAGTTACGAAATAACACTCCACAGCATTATGTGCCTTCCATTAATTAGATAATGCTGTGTGGACACGTATAAGGAGGATTGGCATGTACAATGCAAAACATATTGGCTTTAGAATTAAAGACATAGAGAAAATATTTTCAATATCGCCCAAGAAAGCCGAGTATTATGAAAAAAATGGGATTATCTCAACAATACGGGATTCAAAAAATAACTACCGATATTTCAACCTACATAATATTTGTGAGATCACAAGAGCAAAAATGTATAGGGCTTTCAACATCTCAATAAAAGACACTGTGAGCCTTATAGAAGCAACTGATTTAAAGCCAATCGGAGAGTTATTTGAAAGCAAGATTTCCGAATTGGAGATTCAACTTAAACATAAAACATTATTGTTGAAAGCTTTAAAATCAAAAGCGAGCCAAATTAAAAAAATTATGGCTGGCAAAAACGAATTTGAAATAATTGACCACCCACCAATTCACTATTCTACAATAAATGCTACCAATTACTATCCTGATATAATTGCCTCTAAATTAGAGCGATGGCGTAAAGTACCTGAGTTTAGTGATGCATGTATATCCTATACATATAACAAAGATACTAATAACTATGATATAGGTCTAGGCATGTGCATGGATCATCATTTTTATGAGGAGACCATTAATGATGGTGACTTGGTTTTTGATGCAAATCATGTTTTACATGCAATCATTCCTGTAAATGAAGAAGATGTTTTTAACCCCTTAATACTTGAACCTATCTTTAAATATGCAGAATCAAATGACATAAAATTGAAAAATGAAATTTTATGCCGAACCTTTCTCACCTTAAAAGGTGAAAAAGATCTCCATAAGTGTTATTTTGAATTTTTTGTAAAAATTATTTAATTTCAGCTTTAAAAATGTAGGTAGACAACAATAAAAAAGTTTGTGGTTTTTTACATTTACCACTTGACTATGAAGTTGCTTCCTAGACTATAATTCAGAAATAAACAAGGAGTACATCATTATTTAAGGAAGGAGAACACGCTATGGAAATCAAAGAGTTATTTGGATTTAATGGTAAAAACGTGGTTATAACCGGAGCTGGTTCAGGAATGGGCTATGCTGCTGCAAAATTGCTGGTAGAGATCGGTGCCAATGTCTATGCAACCGTTCGTCGGAAACCACTTGACTTTGCAGTTACTAAAGAAATACAGGTTGATCTGAGTAGCCCCAAGGAAATGGATGCTTTTATCGACAAGCTTCCCGATGAAATAGAGTCACTTTTCATTTGCCATGGAATATCTAATATGCCTGGAAATTCAAATGCATTAGAGGTTCAGCTTGTAAATTTCTTAAGTTTCAAGTATCTTACCGAAAAGTTACTGCCGAGAATTTCTGATAACGGTTCGGTGACGTTTATTTCTTCTAATGGCGCTCGTAAATGGAAAGAATCCATATCTGAGTGTCTTGGGGTAATCGGATGCCAGACATGGGATGACGCAGCCAAATGGTATAACAATCATCCCGACGCAACAAAAGGCGGGTATATCTTTGCAAAAGAATGCCAAAATGTCTATGTTATGTCCAAGGTACATGCACCGGAATTCATTAACCGTAAAATCCGTTTAAATGTCATAGCTCCGGGTATGACGTTAACCGGCCTTACGGATGATTTCAACAAATCCATAGATGGTGACGCCGAACATGGCAAGGAAATGATGGAAAAGAATTTTCTGTCGTTCTGGGCCGGTCGATGGGCATCACCTGAAGAAATGGGGTACCCGCTTGTTGTTGTTGGCAGCAAATTATGCAGTTACATGAGCGGACAAATTATTTATATTGACTATGGCACCACAAGTGCGTGGGAATTTGAGGCTTTGCAGAAATCTCTCTGAAGTTTTAACCCAGGGGAGAAGTGATAGCCCAAATAATACGGAACAATCATAAGAAAACACGAGATAATCAAAAATTGTTAATTACTATTAAGGAGGATCATTATGGAATTTAAGGAAGTCGTTGAAAAACGTAAATCAACCAGAGCTTTTTTACCGCAGGAAGTAGATAAGGAAATACTTAAACAAATCATGGAGGTAGGCGGTAAAACCCCATCATGGGGCAATAGCCAACCATGGGAAGTTTATGTAGCAACAGGAAAGATACTGGAAAGAATTAAAAAACGCCATGCAGAATATGCCGATAAAAAAATTAAAGACTATTCTGATATTCCAGCAGCAGGATATGACTGCTGGCCACCTCATATATTAAAAAATATAATTGAGTGGAAAGATCATCGTATGGATGAAATGAATATCACTGATGAAGATGCTTTTTTCGCCGAATTCTATGAACAAAATAAGAAGTTATTTGATGCACCCGCCATTATATATTTGTGCATGGATAAAATGCTGTCCGATTGGTCATTGTATGATGTCGGAGCATTCTCGATGAGTGTACAATTAGCTGCGGTTGAATATGGTTTACAAACAATCTCAGCCTACTTACTGGTTGGATATCCCGATATACTTAGGGAAGAGATGGGCATCCCGGAAAATACAAAGATTGTTTTTGGTCTTGGTATTGGATATCCAGATAAAGATCATCTATTTAACCAGCAACATACTTCCAGAAAACCGTTGGATGAATTTTTAAAGATTAAAGATTAAAGATTTTAATTTTTACGAATTAAACTTGCAGTTACATACCTACATAAAAAGCAAACGGAGTAAAGGCCGTTTGCTTTTTATACAGAAGGGATGCTTCTGTCAAAAAAGAAACGTCCCTTAATGTCCGATAATGGGTTCTAACGGGCTTTTACGACAACGGGATTAAATAGGGCTGTCCAAAGACGATTATTTTCTTGACAAGCACCAATGTGAGGAGTAATATAACCTGAATTCTGCAGCAAAAAAAGATAAAAAAAGGCCGTTAGCTCAGTGAATATACTGGCTAGCGGTCTTTTTGATTTGTCACAAAGTTAT
>JBEQCC010000162.1:0-6196 GCA_041639455.1 Pelosinus sp.
AAGCAAGGTAGAGAGGGCAAAAACTAATCCAAAGGACGTAAGCGGTGTATTGACCAAGGATTTTAATATAAGGGATACTGTTAGTACAGCATGGCTGACATTCCAAGATATAGATAATACAGAAACCTTTGATATAGCCCAGTTTAAAAATTGTTATGCCATTGGTGGGGCTGATTTAAGTATTACAACAGACCTCACTTGTGCCACTCTCTTGATGATCGACAAGGAAACAGAGAAAAGGCACATTCACCAAATGTATTGGCTGCCGAGCGATAACTTTGAAAAGAGAGTATATCAGGATAAGATCCCTTATGATAAATGGTTACATGCAGGACATTTAAGGCTATGCAATGGCAACAGTATCAACTATTCAGACGTGACAGCATGGTTTTTAGAAATGGTTAATGATTACGGAATAACCCCATTGTGGATATACTATGATTCTTATTCAGCAAAATACTGGGTAGATGAAATGGAGGGCCATGGTTTTATCATGGAGAGGTGCATACAGGGAGCCAGAACATTAAGCCTACCATTACAGCAAATGGGGGCAGATCTTCAAGCCAACAAGATAAATTATAATAATAATCCAATGACTAAATGGTGTTTGACTAATACAGGGGTATTGACCGACAGGAACGGCAATATAGTTCCGATCAAGGCACAGACACCTAAAATGAGAATTGACGGTATGGCAAGTATGCTTGATTCTTATGTAGGATTAATGGATCATTATGAAGAATTCTTAAGAGCATTGTAAAAAAAATAAAGGAGAGAGGTACATTATGAGAAAAATAAATGAGTTAGAAAAAAGCCTTAAAGAATCTTTAGACAATTTTTCTGCAGAATCCCAGTCCGCTTTAACGGCTTTCGACCTGCACAGGCGAGGTGAAAATTTAACAGAGTACGATATGGACGAAATGGCAAGACGAACATTTTATTTGATGACTGATTTTAAAGAACATATTATAAAATACTTAAAAGATAATCAAAAATAATTATAAAAAAATAATCCCCGACGGTCGCTTTTGATGCCGTTGGGGATTATTTTATTTCAATAGGTCTTTTTCTTGTGTGGGTATATATTCTATCAGATCGCCCGGTTGACAGTTGAGAGCAGAACATAGTTTTTCTAATACGTCCCAAGTTATACCTTTTGCATTTTCGTGGTAGAGAGCCATTACAGTATTTCGATGAACATTAGAGAGTTTAGCAAGATCAGACATTTTTAATTTTTGTTCACCCATAATTTTGCTTACATGGAATTTAATAGCCAAAAAATCACGTCCTTTGAGCATATTATACTAAATATGAACTAAATGCACAATATGCTATGCAAAAAGCGTTGACAACAATGTTTAGTGGTAGTAACATATAGCTATAAACGTTGTGCTAAAAGCATAGTAAAATGTGCGAAAAAAAGGATGGTGCTACATATGAAGAAGTATTTTATTGAAGATTTTGACGGATATGTTTTATGGGCTAAATTACCTGATGGTTGGTATGTGGTTGATCCTCAATTCGTCAATAAGTTTAAGGCTTTATTTCCTGATGCAGTGGAGGTATCGAGATGAATAACGAACAAGATTATGTTGAAGTAGTCCCAACGGTCAACGATGCTGAACTTCACGAAAGAATAGAGACTATGGCTGCTGAAATGGGCATCAGTCCAAAAGAATTAATCATTTATGCAGTTCAAGAGCATTTGAAATGCCGTAGCTTGGAGGTTACAGCATGAAGCAGATTTTGAAGAATATTATTACTGGGCAAGATATGCAATCAAATGAACTAGAATACAGCTTACAGGAATTTATTGTTAATCGAATGGAAGATAGCGAACCATTGGAAAATATTGAGGAAATATTAAAAGAAAAGTGTGATGAAACCCTGATAGAATTTGTCAAAGATGCCGTTATTGATCGAGAAATAAAATTGTCTTATAACCAATATAAGCAAGGTCTTTTTGATGGTATTAAAATGGCATTGATTCTCAAAGGGAAGAATTTGAATGTAAGTGTTTGATATATAAGGAACAGGTGAGTAAAATGCCTGTTCTTTTTTATTTATAAGCAGGATATACGTGTTGCTATGCGAAATAAGGTATATCTTGTTTTAGGAAGTGTTTAAATAATGGATAAGTTGAGAGCGTATATAAAAAAATACAGCCATGTTATGACTGTTTCTATGTTAATGGATTTATGTAATGCTACGGGATTTTGTCCTGCTGAGTTAATTGGTGATAGCAAAGAGAAAAAAATAGAAGAAGTGATAGAGAAAGTAAGCGAAGTTAGAGAAAGAGAAATTCGAGTTATAAAAATACAAGAAAATTTTGAGAAAAAATATCTTACCTGCGATGATGTTGCAGCGAGATATGGAGTAAAAAAAAACACCGTTTGGTTTTGGATTCGTGAAAATAAACTTAACGCTATACAATTCGGCAGAAGTTATCGTATTAAACTAGAAGATTTAATAGATTTTGAAGATACAAGAAGTACTAAGAAATAGCTAGTTTGGCTAGGTAGGAAAATAAATATAAATCCTAATTTGTTTGGCGATCTCGCAAAAATGGACGTTCTTTTAATCTTATTTTCCTGCCCTGCACATTCAACTTCTGAATTGGGTCTTTTTTTGGGTCTTTTCACTTGCAAATGGGTCTTTTTTTAAAACAATAAGAACCAAAGACTATAGCTAATAATCAAGTAAAATCAATGCCTTTACAATGATGAAAAATGTAAGTAAACTCCTGATTCTTCATTCGTAATGAGTAGGTATGCAGCTCTAATCTGAATACCTACTCCAGTGGAATTCAAGGCTTTCAGGTTTAGCCTGAGGGTCCTTTTTGCATAGGAGTTTTTATTTTGGATTTCATGTATAAAAAAGTTCTAAACTAAGCCTAATAAACGTAGAATAAAGCATTGAGCGTCCTCGTTGAAGCAAGGGCGCTCAGTTTGGAATATTAGGGGGTAGGGGGCTCAGCTGAGAAATTCAACAATAATGCGTAATAAAACTAGGAGAACCCAGTCTGAGACGGTTAATCTAAGATGTTTCGTCTCAAAACGCATAATAGTCGCCTCCTATATTCTGTTTGGGGTAGAGGTGATCACTCTACCCTTATCAATATATGCATATTTATGGAAATTTAGAAGAATGAATAAAGATTCTAGCATTGGACTTGCATCCGATGCTAGAATCTTTATTACAACATAAAAAAGAGCCCTCCCAAAGGAGAGCTTAAATGGGAGAGAAGTTGTTGAACGACATGAGAGGTCGTCATAAAGTAGTATGTCCGATTCAAAAGGATTATACACAGTAAAGGGAAAAGGCGGGATTGACAGAGGATTAGCGTGGCCAGCAGCCTTGCCAGGGCCAGCAAAACTGTCTGGGGAAACAAGAACGGCGAGGAAAACAGGCAAAGCCAAAACCAAAGCCTAAGCCGAAACCCAATCCCAGTCCTAAGAGTATACGTCGTTCCTCTTCTGACCTTGCGTCCCAATCTTCAATTTGTGGCTCTTCTTGGTTGTGATAATAATTCATTATAATATCACCTCCTAAATCTATAAATACTTTTTCTATACATAATATGTTCTGGGATAAATAAGGGTGAATTGGCCAGTTATCCATTGTCTCGTCATATTTTTGTCATATCTTTTTTCTATAATAGAAACAACAGATCAGCATAGTCGTGATTAAGGCACCTCTTATAAAAAAATTCCATGACTATACTGATCGTTTATATAGATCTCCGCAAATTTTTTATTCAGGAGATGGTATTATGGTGATGTTTGGGCATTGGGTAACGAATCTATTTCAGTTTATTGTGATTATAGGGTTTTTATTATATTTATATCGAGTTAATAAATTATTAAGTGAATGATTGCGGGCATTGACAATGCTTTTTACGCCGCCAGAGATAAATTAAAATTCATAATGGACCGTCTTGCCCTTATTTGGGTGAGACGGATTTTTTTACCTATTCTCGATACTGGTTTGATAATAATAGGAATTTTTCTATAAGATCATTGATAAAATGTTTTGAGGAAGGTATAGAGTGTCATCATCCTCATTGGTGAGGGAGTTTAGTACTTCTTGGCGTAATCTTTATAAAACCACTTATGAAATTGATACCAAATAAACCAGCTGATAAGCCATGATAGATAAGAGTGATACCAGTTATAGTCGCTGTGATATTCGATTGTATCTGTATCGTGCTCTAAAAAATATTCAGGAATTACCAGGAGTGTTGTCCATAAGAATGCCCATTTAATTTTAGATATGGGAGAATATCTAATTCAGAACATGGCTGAAATCGGTACTGTTATCATATTAGCAGTAAATGAAATGTCTTCAACGGAAGGTATACCATGTTGCACACGGTAGGAACTTATATTTATGTGGGGGGTTCTTAGGGCGGCATAATATATTGGAGTGTTAAAAGAAGAGGAAAAATGATGAAGGGGTGTCTTTTAAATGAAAATAACCATTAATGGTGGGCACTATCCAGGTCATGATAGTGGCGCAGTTGGTCGTACTGGATTGCAAGAAGCAGATATCAATTTTGATATCATGACAAAGGTAGCGAATTTTCTTCGTGCGGTATCCTATGATGTGCTGGAGGTACAAGTAAATGCATTACGTCACATTAGTGATGCATCAAAAGAATTTGGATCAGAGTTGTTTATATCCATACATTGTAATGGATCTTATGATGCAGAGGCACAGGGGACAGAAACCTTTTGCTATACATTGGGGGGAGAGAGTGAAAAATTAGCCGCTTGCATTCAAAACCAAATCATTGGTCATTTGGGGACTGTGGACCGTGGCGTGAAAACAGGGAATTTCTATGTTCTTCGCATGTCAGAATGCCCGGCAGTTCTTGTAGAAACAGCCTTTATTACAAACGAAAGCGATGAAGCTCTGCTTGCTGACGAAGTGAAACGTGATGAATTTGCTGCGGCAATTGCGCGAGGGGTTACAGATTATCTCAGTGCATAAAGAAGCTAGCGTTTCAGTTTCAGGTTATCTGAATCGTTGCTTATCATAGGAGCATAAGCAATAATTTTGAACGTATTTGAAACTTCTATTCTGGCTTTCTCTACATATATGTAGAAAGGTCAAGGTGGATAGGGGGAAATCGCGTGATTAGACTGCATTCTATAATCATAAACTGGCGAAAGGCTTATTTCGCAATTGCGTCTGTGATGATATTTGGCCTATTGATTGGCATACTGGGATTTGAGTACTTAGATGAGCTGGAATTGGCTGCTATTTCAGGCCAGACGGAGAAAGCACCTACAGGGAAAGTGACCATCGTTGTAAAAATATCCGATCGAATTTTAGAATTGCATAATGATGGGAAACTATATAAAACGTATCGTATTGCTGTTGGTAAAAGGGATACGCCGACACCTATTGGCGAATGGATAGTGATTTGGAAGTCTTTTCGATCAGGCGATATTTTCGGGACACGTTTCTTAGGTTTAGATGTTCCTTGGGGAGGGTACGGTATTCATGGTACCAATCGACCCTGGAGCATTGGCCATTTTATCAGTCATGGCTGTATTCGTTTGCGTAATAACGACATTGAAGAGCTTTTTGAATGGGTACCGGTAGGTACACCCGTACGGATTGAAGGGAAGATCATCCCCATGCAGCGTACTCTGAAATATGAAGCCACTGGTACGGATGTAGTTCAATTGCAAGTAAAGCTGAAAAAACTGGGCTATTTGGAAGGAAGAGCCGATGGATTTTTTAATAGGGATACAGACGAGGCTGTCAAACGATATCAGCATGATCAAGGGCTGAAAGCAAATGGTATTGTTGACCGAAAAATACTAGAACTTTTAGGTCTTTAGATGGGGATAAAAGCCATGGGGAAATTTCTAAAAATTTAGTAGAAATTCTAGAAAGATAGAAATACTACTAACCTAGGTGTGATATAGAATGGTATGGAAATGAATTATTCTAAAAATCCAGAAAGCAGCGAGGCGAGGTGTCCAGTGGGTGCGAGTGGTGCCAGAATTTTAGTGACACTTTTATATGCCATGAAACAAAGAGATGCGAAAGTGGGCTTGACAACACTATGCATTGGCGGGGACCAGGGCGTAGCAACAATCGTCGAAAAGATGTAATTACGAGTGGCTGTCATATTTCCTAGGCAGCCATTCGTTCTTTTTTTGCGGTAGTTTACATATCCTAA
>JBEQCC010000163.1:0-6196 GCA_041639455.1 Pelosinus sp.
GGGAAGATGTACCGTGTGACTATTGAGGGTAAAAGACAATTAGTCTCTGTTAATCGATCTCCTATATCAGGTTGGAAAGCCATCGCTGTTATTGATGAGAGTGAGTTAGCTGAAAAAGTAAGCCAAATAATGACACCAATTTTTATTACCTGTATTGTGATGCTATTTTTAATTCTAGGCTCGATTTTTTGGATAACCAAAAAATATGTAATTGAGCCAATCAGTGAATTGATTGAGGGCGTTACAGCTCTTAGCAATGGGAATTTAGAATTTAGGGTACCTTTAGGAAGGAAAAATGAATTTGGTATCTTAGCAGTTGCTTTTAATAAGATGGCCGGTAAATTAAAGGCTAATTTTAAGAAAATTCAACAGCAAAATGAAATGATTTTATGGAATACAATTAGACAAAAAGAAATAGAAAAGCAGATTGCCCGTCTCGATCGATTGAATATTATTGGGGAAATGGCAGCAGGGATTGCCCATGAAGTGCGTAACCCTATGACCACAGTACGAGGTTTCCTGCAAATGCTTGCGAAGAAGGAATATGATTCTCCGCATGCTTCTTTCTATAGTATCATGATCGAGGAATTGGATAGGGCCAATGGCATTATAACAGAATTTTTATCCCTGGCAAAAAATAAAGCCGTTAATCTCGAATATGCAAATCTAAATCAAATTATTGAAGCCATTGTTCCTCTTATTGAGGCGGATGCTAGAATCAGTAATAAGAGCATTGTACTAGAATTAAGTGAGATCCCTGACTTGCTGATTGATGAGAAAGAAATTAGGCAAGTAATTCTTAATATGGCGAAAAATGGATTAGAAGCAATGAATGAGAAAGGAGAAGTCAGAGTAAGAACGTACTGTGAAGAGAATGCGGTAGTCATGGCTATTGCAGATCAAGGTTCAGGGATTAAAGTCGAAATATTAGAAAATATAGGAATCCCCTTTCAAACAACAAAAGAAAATGGTACCGGTTTAGGTTTACCTGTTTGCTATAGTATCGCAGCTAGACATAACGCTAAAATTAGCGTGAAAACAGGAGATGATGGGACTGAGTTCTTTGTTAAGTTTAAAATGATACAAGACAATTAATATCCATGAAGGGGTTGAAAACAATGGCAAATGTAACAAAGATCGGTGGCAGCAGCGAATATGATATCCAGGTCTTAAATGAAAGTCATTTAGCTCAAATCCTTTATTTACAGGAAACCATAGTTAAAAACTTATCTGATCCAACAAGTTATTATGCAGAGCCAACACAGTTTTTTCATAAGCAAATTGCTATTGAGAACAGCGTAATAGGTCTTTTTCAAAAGAAACAGTTAATCGGTTTCCATATTGCTTCCTTTCCAGGTTTAGATAAAGAGAACCTAGGTGTTGATATTGGTACCAAACAAGAGGAACTTTTGCAGGTTGCCCAAGTGGGTCCACTTGCTGTACATCCCGATCATAGAAAGAAGGGACTTTTTAGTAAGCTCCTTGAAAAACATTTACAAGTGATTAAAGAAATGGGATATAAGCATGTATGTGCTACGGTTGCCCCCGCTAACTATCCATCTATAAAAGGTTTTATTGATAATGGTTTTGCCATTAAGCAACTAAAAATCAAATTTGATAATCTCCTTCGTTATGTAATGTATTTAGATTTAGAAAGTAATTTAGAGCAACCTCAGTACAGTGTACGAGTACTAGGTGCAGATACTGAGACACAGAAATTTATGATAAGTTTAGGTTTTTATGGATATGATGTTTTAAAAAATGAGAATGGCTTTGACATTGTTTTTGGGCGAGATGAAATAAAAGTTTAAATTTATTAGTTGAATCTAGATATAAGGAGGGAGCCATTTTGAAAACTTGTGGCATTGTCGGCGGTATGGGACCAGAGGCAACTGCATTGTTTTATATGAAGATCATCAAACAATTCGTACCTACCAAAGGATATCCCCCCATTCTTATGTATAGTGTTCCCGAACCTTTTCAAATTGCCGATTGTTTTTTACAACGTAATGAAGAGGGAGACTTGCTAGAACAACTTGTGATTGAAGGCATTAAAACAATACATAAAAATGTGGATTTTTGTGTAATCCCTTGTAATACAGCTCATATTTATATCAATGCAATTCGAGAGGTCTCAAAATTTCCTGTTTTTAGTATTGTGGAAGAAACCTGCAGGCATCTTAAGCTGCATAAAATAAGAACGGTGGGAATTTTAGCCACTACTGCATCTGTCGATAACCAGCTATACACAAGCCCCCTGTACGAGAATAATATAAGTCCAATATTGCCTATGACATATCAGCAAAAGACTGTGTCAGAAATCATATATCGCCTGGTAAAAGGAGAAATCTTAGCAGCTGACAAAGCAGCATTACTGACGATTATCGGCAGCCTAAAAGAAATGGGCGCCGAATGTGTGATATTAGCTTGTACAGATTTACCTATTTTACTTTCTCAGGATGATATTGATTTTCCTCTGTTTGATACTTTAGATATATTAGCAGAGGTAGCTAAAAATGCAATAATAGGTGAGTATACAGTTGGTAATACCCTAAGTACAGCTTGAAGAATATATAATTAGAATTTCTAGCTTTTGCATTTGGTAATGAGTATGATACAATGAAAAAAGTAAAAAATATGAATCGCCTAATACTGTGTAATGAAGATGGGAAAGACAAGGGGGAAATACGTGTGGATCAATTTAAAAATGTTTCGATTGTAAAAAAGGCAAATGTCTATTTTGAGGGCAAGGTAACAAGCCGAACAGTTCTTTTTGCTGATGGAACTAGAAAGACCTTGGGAATTATGCTGCCAGGAGAATATGAGTTTGGTACTGACGCTGCTGAAGTCATGGAGATTTTGGCAGGAGAACTGGAAGTATTGTTACCAGGTGAAAGTACCTGGAATGTATATACAAGCGGAGATCGCTTCCAAGTTCCAGCCAATTCACGTTTTTCATTAAAAGTAAAAATCGTTGCGGATTATTGTTGTTCCTATGAAGAATAATTCATGATAAGAATGTAGTAGATACATACTGTTGTCACAAGCGTATGCTTGTGGCAACATTTATTTTGTACATAAAGAGAGGAGACAGTTTTTTGAGAGTGTTAAGGATCCTGTTTTTAAGTATTGCGCTGTTTTTGGTAACGGTAAATGGCTATGCCCAAAACGATAAAATACAGCTTGTATGGCAAAGTGCTGAGGATGCAGTTATGTATGAATTGGAGATCGCCAATTCTCCCATTAAGAATAATAAGAAAGCTTCCGCCAAGCAGATTGTTTATAGTAAAACCAATATTTCTACTCCTGGTATTGAATTGAATACAGCTTTATTTAAAGGCGAAAAACTAAAAAAGCTGTATTATCGTGTTCGTCCCTTAGATTTAGATAAAAATCCTCGTGCTGCTTTTTCCGATCCTATTGCTTTAAGTAAAGGGGTTCTTAATCCTGATAAGCCAACCATTACATCCAGCTTAAAAAAGAATCATCCCTTGCCACTATATCCTGTATATTCATGGATACCAGTATTAGGAGCTGATTCTTATGAAGTGGAAATATTGAGTGCCCCGCCAGAGAAACCTAATGGTACGGAAGCATCAAAATATAGAATCCGTTCTTCTATCCTACAAGGCGGATTTGGATTTGATTATTATGATACTTATGCCTATGTAGAGCCAGGGACGTTTTACTGGCGAGTACTTGCATTAGATGAGAATAAAAAGCCGATTGGCAAGTATTCTGATGCGAGCCCATTGCCCGTGAAAACAGGCAGCCGAAAATGGGCTGCGTTTGGTGACAGTATTACTCATGGCGGTGGGGCCATTTCTAATCCGCCATCGGATGATCGTTTTGAATATGTCTCGTACTTGCCTTTTCCTGTGAAAAATTTAGGCAGAAGCGGAGATACCAGTGAGGCGATGGTGGAACGTTTTGAACATGACGTACTTCCCTTTAAGCCTCAATATCTATTTATTTTGGGCGGAACGAATAGTATTCGTGGTGGTGTATCTGGTGAAGAGGTCATTGAATCCTTAGAAGCGCTGAAGGAAAAATGTGAGGAAAATGGAATCACGCCGATTTTCTTGACTCTTCCCCCTTTAAATCCTGAGAGAATACAACGGGTCTTTAATCAATCAACTGCTGATAACTGGCAGGTGGAATTAGCTAAAGTGAATGAGTTCATTCGGAATCAACCCTATGCGATTGAAATTTATTCCCTGCTAGCAGATGAGGATGGAATACTGCCAGTAAAATATGCGCAGGATGGATTGCATCCTGACATCTCAGGTAAAAAAATTATGGCTGATTCCATCAAGAATTTTTTGCAAAAGCATCCTGAGCTGTAAAGCCGTGCTGAATAAATACTACATAAAACACCGATTGTGAATTTTCGCATCGGTGTTTTATTATCAGTAAAGAACATATTCTTTTACTTCGCGTCTTCGCGGTTCAAAAGCTCTTATTTTTAATGGATGTGCAGTGTTTTTGCTTTTCGATCCGAATGTATACGTTTTCACTTGGATAAGCTATGTGTAATGAATAAAGGCAGGTCGTAAGGGGAGGCACTAGTGAGAATTTTAGTTGTAGAAGATGATCAGATGCTGCGGGAAGTGGTTGTTGCTGTGCTCAAAGAAGAATACTTGATTCATGAGACAGGAAATGGCGAGGAAGGATTATATTTAGCATCGCAGAATGTCCATGACTTATTGATACTTGATATTATGCTTCCAGAAGTCAGTGGTTTAGAGATTGTAAAGGCACTGCGTTTGAAAGATATTACCATGCCGATTATGCTATTAACGGCAAAGGACAGTGTGCAAGATCGCGTAATCGGCTTAAATAGCGGTGCCGACGATTATTTGGTGAAACCTTTTGCCATTCCAGAATTATTAGCAAGAGTGAAAGCCTTACTAAGACGTACGGGCATGGGAGGAAAAGAGGGAGATCTTTTGTATGGCGACATCTCTGTGAATTCCAAATTAAGAGATGGCTTTGTGGATAAAAATGCCCTGCAGTTAACGAGTAAAGAGTATGACTTACTCGAATACCTGGTTTTAAATCAAGGTCATATATTGACAAGAGAACAGATCTTTGATCGAATATGGGGCTTCGAGTCAGAAACCACGATCGGGATTGTGGATTTATATATTCACTATCTTCGCAAGAAATTAACGGCTCAAGGCAGTCAAATCGTAATACAAACGATTCGTGGAGCAGGTTTTATGATGAAGGAGAAGTAATCATGTTCCAGAAGACCTTACGAAGGCTGACATTAGTAAATTCTATAGTATTTTTAGTGATTTTTATTATTTTCGGCGGAACCTTGTATGGATATGTAGCTAGGCAGATTTTTGATGATATTGATGAATCCATGGAACGCAGGGTAAATGCTTTTCGAATTCCGAACATTCGTCCAAAGGATGGAGGGCCGCCCCTGATTTTCTTTGAATCCCGCATACTGATTTTACTGCGTGATATAGAGGGAAAGATTATCAATCTTCATACCTATCCCATTGAAGGATTACCATCCGAAGTCCTGGATTTTCTTGAAACAGCCAGTAACGAAAAATGGCAGACACAGAAAATAGACAATCATGTGTATCGCATTTTATCTTCTCCCTATCCTTATAGAGATGAGACCATAGTGTTTAAGGATCGTCCGATTAACGTCGATGATGTTATAGCCATTAGTATAGTTGATTCCGAGTTAGCCATGCTAAGGCGATTTTTATTTATTATTTTCATTGGACAGCTTATTGGTATGACAGCCATTGTGTTAGGCAGTTATTATTTGGCTCGTCGTGCCTTAGTGCCCATTCAAGCGGCATGGGAAAAACAGCAGCAGTTTGTGGCTGATGCTTCTCATGAACTGCGCACTCCTCTTGCTGTTATAAAAAGTAATGCAGAACTTTTATTGCGAAGTCCTGAACATACCATAGAGCTAGAAACCATCCGTATTACTAACGTTATTCGAGAAACCATCCGCATGAGCAAATTGGTTTCCACTCTTTTTACGTTAGCGAGAGCAGATGCAAATCAAATAGAAATTGAAGCAGTGCCGATACTATTAAATGAAATCATTGATAGGGTTGTAGAACAGTTTGAGCCTTTAGCCCGGATGCAAGGTGTTTCCTTAGATGTAATATGCAGTGATACAATCTGGTTGTCAGCAGACAGGGAGAGACTGCACCAATTA
>JBEQCC010000164.1:0-6160 GCA_041639455.1 Pelosinus sp.
TAATTGCAACTTTTACAATAGGAAGTCCGTTAAATCGTTCAGCATTTTTAATTCCCATGTCTTTCGTTAGAATTACTGCATCTGTACCTTTGAGATCATTTTCCGTAATTGTGTTTTCGATTCCGATAGAACCTTGCGTCTCTACTTTAATTTCAATCCCCTTCGCCTTTGCTGCTCTCTCTAATGCCTCAGCAGCCATATAAGTATGTGCAACTCCCGAAGGGCATGCTGATACTGCTAAAATTTTCATTTTAAATCATCTCCTGTTATATCTTTTGCTCTTTCATTCAGCAACTTACAAAAATAGAATATGATCCATTTTAACCAACTGATATTACAATCATCAATTTGACAATAAACGTATTATTCAAAAGTCAATTCCACTTCTTCACTACTACCTACAGCTGTCTTAGTAGCCGTTTCTGTCACTTTTAGCTTTAAAGTGTTGACCATAAGAGCTGTTACGGCTACACCCACTAAAGTAGCAATCATATAAGAACCTGCTCCGATAGACACTGGCAATACGATCCATCCGCCCCAAGGTGCTGGATTTCCCGCTCCTAATAACATGGCTGTAACTGACCCTGCTGCAGAACCTACCATTATGGAAGGTATAACCTTTAACGGATCTGATGCTGCAAAAGGAATCGCCCCTTCGGTTATTCCAATAAGACCCATTAACACAGCTGCTTTCCCGGCTTCCTTTTCTTCACTGCTATACTTCTTTGGTGCCAGGAATGTAGCAACTCCCATTCCAATTGGTGGTACACAGATGGCTACACCAATACCTGCCATTATTTTCAATGCCATTGGAGCTGCCATACCAGTAACCGGATCAATGGTACCAACCATAGCTGCACCAAAACCGTATGCAACTTTATTTATAGGACCACCCATATCAAAAGCAATCATTGAACCCACTATAATTCCTAATGCAATTATATTGCCAGTTCCGAGTCCCGCTAACCAAAGTTTTAATCCAACCATCAAAGCTGCGATTGGAGCACCTAAAACCCACATCATAAGTCCGCCAACGATGAATGTACCTACTAATGGGATAACAAAGATTGGCATAACAGAACGCATAATGGCTGGAACTTTTATCTTCTTTATATAAAAAACAATGATACCAGCAAGTATACCTGCCACTATACCGCCTAAGAAACCTGCGCCAATTTTGTTTGCCAAGGCGCCACCGATAGCTCCCGGCGCAATACCAGGCCGATCTGCCATTGAGAATGCTATGAAGCCCGCAAGAATTGGTACCATAAGTCCCAAACCAGCTGCACCGATATTAAATAAGTCATTTAGTGTTGTACCATCTGGTGGTACCGCTGCTGAGCCATACAACAGAACCGAAAGTGCTAATAGTACACCTCCTGCGACAACAAAGGGAATCATATATGATACCCCTGACATCAGATGCTGCCTAGTGTTTTTAAATAACTCTTTTAAATCATCCATTTTCTCTTCCTCCCAATATATTTTAACTTGGCATAAGTAGAACCCATAATTAATTGAATCCTATCTTCATCACAATTAGATTTACATTGTCAATATTCCCAAAAGTTCATCGAGTTCTGATGAATTCTTTAATTGATCTCTAAATTCTTCTCTCATTATCTTTCTAGAAAGTTGTGCCAGAATGTGTAAGTGCATGTCCCCTGCCTCTGTTTCTGGCACTGCAATTAAAAATATATATCTAGCATTTTCTTCATCACTCCACTTAACTTCACTTTTTAGTCTTGCAAAAGCAACAGTAGGTTTTTTGACTGTATCAGTCTTTCCATGTGGAATAGCAACTTCAAATCCTATTGCTGTAGGAAAGATTTCTTCTCTTTTATACACTTGTTCCATATAGCCTTCCAGGTCACGCAACCGCCCTTGTACGTCTATCAGTTTTGCCATATCTTTAATTACTTCTTCTTTCGAAGAAGATTCTAAATCCAACACAATTAAATCCCTCGTGATTATTTTTTCCATTGTCTCTTTCCCCCTAATCAAATAAATATGTTATCTCATTTATACTTTGAGCGTTTTTGATTTTACTTATCATTTCATCATTCTCTAATAAGGAATAAAACTTTTTAAAAAAATTCTTTGTGTTATTAGCATCATTAAACTTTAAGCACAAAATAAAGATAACATCCACTTTGTTGCCCTGCCAGGTTATAGGCTTGGTAAACTTCACTATACATATCTTTGATTTATTTACAAATATATCTTTTGCATGGGGTATTGCGATGCCTTTTCCAATGTATGTTGAACCTATTTTTTCCCTCTTCAAGATATCCTCATGAAAACCAATTTTGGCATAGTCCTTTTTCTCCATCAACTTACCATAGTAGATTATTGCTTGCGGAAAATCGGTAATGTCACTATCTAAGAAGCATAATTCTTTTTCAAGGATGCTTTCTTGGTACTTATCATCATCCAAATCCTTAACGTCTTCGGAATTTGAAAGAGGAATACTCAAGCCATCTCTTTTTAGATTTTTAATCGTATTTGATATATTACTATAATCATTTTCATTAACAAGAGCTGATATATATACAACCTTTTCACCCTTCTTAATATTTCTTATGGTTGTAATAATCAAATCAGCTTCTTCTATTATTTTTTGACTTAATAAATTATAGGGCAGCATATGTGTTATATCTAAGTTGTCAAATTTCTTAACCAGTTTAGACGCAACCAGCTGAGAGGTACCTATACCACTTGAGCAAACAATTACAGTCTTTATCTTACTCCTTATCCTATCAACAGATAGTGCTAAATGAAGCACTAAATATCCAACCTCATCTTCATTGATCGTAACTCCAAATTTGTTTTCAAAGATACTGTTACAAGCCCAAGCAACGCCAAATATGTTTGTGTATTCTTCTTTTATCCTGCTAAGGATGGGGTTTGTTAATCTGAGACCATATTTTAATCTCATAACCGTTGGTCGTAAATGGAGCACTAATCTGGTTAAAAGACCCTCGTCCTTTGTTAAATCTACATCCAATATTTCAGAAGACATTGCAATGATGCTTTTAGCCATATCCGTAAAACCAACATCATAATTTTCAATAATGGCGCTGGATTCCTCAGCATCATAGTGTTCTTGAATTTTTGCCCCCATCATATGGATCGATATATAGCCAATCTCTTCCTCTGGAAAGTTCACCTTAAACTCTCTTGTCAGCTCATTTACAACCCATCTTGCAACGGTATATTCTCGTTCCTTCTTTAAACTTTCAAAATAATTTTCAGTGCTTGATACGGATTTATGATTTTTTAATCTTTCAATGGTTATAGCCATATGAGTAATCAAATTCAGGAAAGCCTGATCGGTAAAATAAAGCCCTAATTCTTTTTCAGCCTCTTGAATAATTCGTTGAATCGTATACAAGTTTATTTTAGGAAACATATTTTTGATTTTTTCATAATCAACTATGTCAATTCTATAATCTAGTTCTACATCGCTGGTAATAAAATCATCAACTTCTTGTTCCTTATCTTGTATATCATCAATCAAATCCTTAAAAGCCCTTCTATAATCCTTTTCATCCCCTTCTATCCATAGACCTTGGTTTTGTTTTCTTTGCAGGATAAGATTATATCTTTCAACCCATGCTTGGACATGAACCAATTCATTCACGATAGTACTTTTACTGCAATATAAATCGTCCGCAAACATTTGAATGGTATAGGAAAACTTATCTTCAAAGAGAGTCTTTAGGATATATGCCTGCCGATATTTAGCTGAAAAATTATCAGCTTGAAAAGAACCTACCTTATTCTTCTCAAGCAAATTTAATAGTTCTTCTTTATCTTTGTCATCCATAGTAATGTAAACACCAACATTTGTCTTCCTAACAATTTCTATACGAAATTTCTTGTACTCATCTTGGATCTCGTCCAAATAGTTTCGCATGGTTCTGCCAGTCTTATTAAATAGATTGGCCAAGTCAGTTATTGTTATGGGAACGGTTCGATTCAGTAATTCAACGAGCATTTTTTTCTTAATTGTTTCTTTATGATTAATTACCATCATCCCCAATGTTATACTGCAATTTTCTTACGGAATTAAGAAAGTATATCACTTTCTTGATTCCAAGTAAGAACGACTAAGGCTTCTGCCTGCGTCTGAAGACTTGGCCGAAGCCAAGTCTTTTCTTATCTATTTGGATTGTCTCAATAATAACATGAGCGTTAAGCAAATAGATATAATGCATTGTTCAGTTCTATTTCCACAATAATGTGGAATTTTCAATCTATTTGATTCATGACAATATCTTTTATGCAAATGCAAGTTCCGGTCTGACATAAGAAAAGGCTTTGTGCTTTTTTAATAAAACCTTTTGAACCGCAAAGACGCGAAGAATAGGAAGAGCATGAACGCATCTTTTTGTCATTATCAAGAAAAGCCCAAATAGCATGTCTTTTCTTGATAATGACAGTTTCAGGTTACTTTTACTCTCTAAAACTTATACGTTCTGATGAACTAAAAAGTCTTCCTTAATGGCTTGAATAGTTATTTGCTATTCTAGACAGTAAGGAAGAATTTATACTTTTAACGCAATGAATCTGTCTGCAGATTTGCTTAGATTAGCAATCTAACATGGATTTACCATTACCACATAAACCTTCAAAATCTTTTGCAAATGCTGCCACTGCGCAGGTAACTGAATCCAACTTGATTAATCCTTCAATTATATCAGGAGAGATTGTTGCAGCACCAACACCATACTTTGCTAATTCCAATACTTGCTGTGAATTCTTAAAACTTGCCGCAAGAACTTCTGTTTTTAAATCATTCTTTTTAAAGATATCATGAATCTCTTTTGCGACTTTCACCCCATCAGCACCTAAGTTATCAATTCTGTTTACATAGGGAGCGGCATAGTGAGCTCCCGCTTTTCCTGCCAGATAAGCTTGCAATTGTGTATAAATAGCAGTTGCCGTAATGTTAGCGCCTTCTGCCGCAAGAGCTTTCATTGCCTTTAGACCTTCTTTTGTCACGGGAACTTTTACGTAAGTAGCAGCGCCTAATTCCTTTTGAATCCTATGGCCTTCTTGCATCATACCTTCAGCATCTAACGAAATAACTTGAACGTGAAGCTCAGCATTTGCTCCGATAAATTCTCTGATTCCTTTTAATACTTCGTAAGGATTTTTTCCTTCCTTTGCTAAGATCGATGGATTGGTTGTAACACCATCAACTGGATAATAAGCATATAATTCCTTAATTCGGTCTAAATTTGCAAAATCCACTATTAATTTCATATTTGTTCTCCTTTGTACTTTGTATCTGTGCAATTTTTTTTATTTCTTACACCTCATTGATGAGGTGTAAGACTCCGGCATTTCTTGCTACCTCTCTAAACTCATTCATTTCATCTTCGGTATACATCCTTGGATTTTTTTCAAAACAATAATCCTTTTCCACTAAGTTATATTTGGCTTTCGCCAGAGGATTGTAGTTCAGCAGTTCATACTTCACCTCAGGATAAATACTCGTAATAAATTTCCCTATAGCAAAAATATTTTCTTTATCTGCTGTCATGGTTGGAATCAATGGTGTTCTAATAATAACTTGATCCCTTTTGCTTGATTCTAAAATAAACCTTATATTCTCTTTTATTTTATTGTTAGTAAGCCCAATCAATTCTTTATGCTTATTTTTATCGAACACTTTGAAATCTACATAGATCAAATCCAAGTGTAGAAGTGCATCCTTAACTACATTTCGCTCTACATAAAATGAAGTCTCTATAGCGGTATGAATACCTTTTTCTTTAAACGCCTTTAACAATGCGATTGCAAACTCCTTTTGAAAAAAGGGTTCCCCTCCCGATAAGGTAACCCCTCCACCATGCCGGAAAAATGCTGCATCTCTTACTGTAATTGTTACTAATTCCTCTACTGTATATGTTTTAGAGTCCATGGTTAGGCAAGCCGCCGGGCAGGCATCGATTGCCCCTACCCACTCATCCGTAGTTTTTTTATCAATACAAAGCTTGCCATCTTTCAAGGTAATGGCATGGTTTTTACATACTTTAGTGCATCTTCCACAATGTATACACTGATTTTCCAAGTATATAAGCTGTGATTTCAGCAAAAGTCCTTCTGGATTCTGACACCAAGCACAACGTAACGGACATCCTTTAAAAAA
>JBEQCC010000165.1:0-6139 GCA_041639455.1 Pelosinus sp.
GGGTTTAAGAAGATTATTGATGCTGTTGGTGGAGTTACCATTGATGTAGAAAAACGCATGTATTATTCTGACCCTTATGATGACAATGGAGATGATCGCGGTCCCTTCGTAATTGATTTGCGACCAGGCGTACAGCAGATGGATGGTCGGATGGCGATTCAATATGTACGTTATCGTGATGAAGACGGAGACATTGGCCGGGTTGAGCGTCAGCAAAAGTTTTTAAAAGCATTGATGAAGGAAGTCGCCAGCCCGTCCGTTATTACGAAGATACCTGCGATTATTCGTGAGGTAAATAGTGTAGTAAATAGTGATATGTCTACTACGGAAATGCTCAATCTTGCTAAAACCTTGAATGATGCATCGAAAAATGGTTTGAGAACAGACATGGTGCCAGGAAAGCCGGCATTTATTGATGATATAAGTTATTGGCTTCCTGATATAATGGCTCTTCGCAAGTACGTAGCTCAGACCCTTGGTGTGGCCATGGAAGGAAAATATGTCGCTACGACCCAAAAAGATGCAAGTGAATATGAGACTTCTATTCCAAAACAAATGAAAGTAATTGAAACACCGAAGGTAACTAAAAATGCAGTTCCAGAGAAAAAAACGACTCCGGATAAATCAAAAAAAGATAATAAAAGTGACAAAACTGATACTTCAGCAGATGCAGGCAAGTCCGTCAGTAAGAAAGCTAATTCTGATAAAGTAAGCGTGGAAGTGGTGAATGCCAGTGGCATGGCGGATGCAGGTGATAGAATTGCCGAGATACTTCGTAACCGCGGATTTGAAGTTGCGGGTGTGACGAATACCGCAAATGCATATAAAAATACAGTGGTTATTTCTAACACTACCGATAGCACAGTTGTTAACAAATTAAGCTCGCTGCCTTTTAAATACTCATTGCAGATTACAAAAGACGAAGGTAAGGCGATTGATGCAGTGATTGTGGTTGGTAAAGATTATACAGGTAAGTGATGATTCAAAAAGTAGCCCATTAGGGCTATTTTTTTTGTTTTGCGGGATACTATGTCATACGAAAATCAATTATTAAAAAGGAGTTAACCTATGTGGATTACAGAAAAGTCTCGCAGAATGAATATTATGGTATGGATCATTGTGGCAGTGGTTGGTCTTTTAATATTGCGGTTGGCCTGGATGCAGTTAGTACGTGGTCCACAATATAAGAAAGTAGCAGAAGAAAATCGCATACACCAAATTACCGAGCAAGCCCCGCGAGGGAATATGTATGATCGTAATGGGGCTTTACTTGTTACCAATCGTCCCAGTTTTGCTGTTGCTATTATTCCAGCAGAATATAGCTATGATTCTGCGAAGACGGTTGCATTAGCCAATATGATTGGTATTTTACCTGAGACTATTGAAAAAATGCTAAAGGATGGGGAAGAGTCACCTTATATTCCGATAATCGTGAAGCGGGATATTGATCCTGTGTTGCAAGCCAAAATTTTAGAGAGAAAGGGTACTTTAGCTGGTGTTGTCATTAGCGCCGTTCCTGTAAGGCAGTACATATACAAAGATTTAGCAGCTCATGTTCTGGGATTTCTGGGTAGTATAAATGAGGAAGAATATGCTAAGCGTAAGGAACAAGGATATAAACCTACGGATTTTATAGGAAAGGATGGCTTGGAGCTGGAATGGGAGGATGTATTACGGGGAATCGATGGTGGCTTACAAGTAGAAGTCAATGCCGTTGGAGAAGAAGTGCAAAGGATTGGTGAGAAGAAGGCTATAGCAGGAAAGGGATTAATTTTGACCCTTGATGGAAATTTACAGAAAGCTGCACAAGAAGCTCTAATGCAGCAGATTGAAATAAGCCGTAATATGGGGCAGCCAGCCAAAGGAGGGAGCGCCATTGTTCTAGATGTTCGTACAGGAGGCGTTTTGGCAATGGTTAGCTCTCCAGCCTTTGATCCTAATTTATTTGCCAGTGGCATTAGCAGTAACAATTGGGACGACTTGATCAATCATCCTGATCATCCTCTTACGAATAAAGGAATACAAAGTACCTATCCACCGGGTTCTGTTTTTAAAATCATTACAACAGCTGCAGCCTTGGATATGGGGTATGTTACAAAAGAGGAAGTGTTTGAGGATAAAGGATTCTATACCCTAGGAGGATGGAAATTTTACGGCTGGAAGACGGAAGGTCTGGGAAAGCTTACGATTGTTGATGCTATAGCATGGTCAAGTGATCCTGTTTTTTATGAACTGGGCCGCCGTATGGGGATTGATAATTTAGCTAGTTATGCATTAACCTTTGGTTTAGGAAAGAAAAGTGGTATTTTGCTGCAAGGGGAAGAAGAAGGATTGGTACCCACAGAAGGATGGAAACAAAAGAATTATAAGCAGCCATGGTATCCCGGAGAGACGATCATTGCTGCGATTGGGCAGGGGTATTATCTAACAACGCCTCTGCAGCAGGCACTATTACTAATGGCAGTTGCCAATGATGGAGAAATATATCGACCTATGTTAGTGAATAAAATAGTAGATGACAATGGAGCGGTGGTTAGAAGCTATCAGCCGGAAGTGGCTCATACTATTTATTTAAAGACGGAAATATGGGATATAATTAAAAGTGGCTTAGTCGCTGTTACAACCAAGGGGACAGGAGCAGGAGTCTTTCAGGGAGTTACTCCAACGGTGGCTGGAAAAAGTGGCTCAGCGGAAACAGGTACTGGTACGGTTCATTCTTGGTTTGCAGGCTATGCCCCGGCCCAAAATCCTGAAATTGCAATTGCTGTACTAGTGGAGGAGGGCGGTGAGGGTTCTACTGCTGCAGCACCTGTTGTGCGAAAGATAGTAGAGGCATATTTTGGTGCGAAAGAAAAACGGGATTAAAAGTGAATCTTTGTACTTTCGAATAGAGGAATATTACATTTTTAGTGCGAAATATGCTAAAATATGAAGGATGTGAAAAATGTGTCCTGTTACCCGATAAATTTACAAATTGACGGTCGGTCTTGCATAGTTATTGGCGGCGGAAGTGTGGCCCAGCGTAAGGTTGGAGCGCTTTTGGCTGCCGGCGGAATGGTTACGGTAGTCAGCCCTGCCCTCACGAAGCAGCTGGCTTCCTTAGTAGAGGACAAGAGTATTATTCATATTGCTCGGTCTTATCAGCAGGGGGATGTTAATGGTTTTTTTATGGTAATTTGTGCTACCGATAATAACACCATAAATAAATGGGCTGCTGAGGAAGGTATGAATGCAGGTGCTCTTGTAAATGTGACGGATGCACCTGAGCTTGGCAATTTTTGTGTGCCATCCCAGATTTCTCATGGAGATTTGTTGCTTACGGTTTCTACAGGTGGTAAAAGCCCGGCGTTGGCTAAAAAGTTACGTGAGGAATTAGAAGAGCGTTATGGACCGGAATATGGAATCTATCTTGAGTTGGTGGCTAAAGCACGAGAGCAGATAAAAGAGCAGCTTTCGACAGCAAAAGAAAGAGAATCCTTTTGGCGAAGAACCTTGGATCAGGAAGTAATTATCTTACTTAAGGAAGGTAAGATAAAAGAGGCGGAGGCTAAGATTAAAAATGCAATTGGTTGTACTAGGACTCAATCATAAGACGGCATCGGTAGATGTGCGGGAATGTTTTACTTTTTCTGAGGATAAGATCAAAATGGCATTGAATCATCTTCATGAATATGAAGAAATTAGCGAATGTGTATTACTGTCTACCTGTAATCGTACAGAGATGTATGCTGTAGTAGATGATGCGGAAGATGGATTTCCGGTAATGCAGCAGTTTCTGCAACGAATATCGGAAAACACTCTTGACATGGAAGACTTCTTTTTTTATGTGGAAGAAGATTGTATTGAACATTTATTCCGAGTATCGGCCAGTCTTGATTCTCTTATTATAGGGGAAGGTCAAATTTTAAGTCAGGTAAAAAAGGCGTATTCATTAGCCAGGGATGTTGGTACTACCAGTACAGTACTCAATACGTTATTTAACAGAGCCATTGCTGTGGGAAAAAAGGTTCGCAGTGAAACCCGAATCGCTCATAGTGCAGTGTCTGTCAGCTATGCTGCTGTAGAGTTAGCTAAGAACGTATTTGGTAATTTATCTGCTTCCAATGTGTTATTGTTGGGGGCGGGACAAATGGGTGAACTTACAGCAAAGCATTTAGTAGGAAATGGTGTCAAAACGGTAATCGTTTCCAATCGTAAATATGAAAGAGCCGTAGAGTTGGCTGAACAATTTCGCGGAGTCGCCGTACCCTTTGAAAGTTTTATGAAAAGCGCTGTGGATGCTGATATTATTATTACCTCTACTGGTGCTCCTCATTACGTGATACGTGCCTGGGATGTGGCTCATTTAATGCCCAAGCGTCAGGGACGCCCTATTATTATTATTGACATTGCTGTACCCCGGGATGTGGAACCTGAGGTATCCGCTATTGCGGGAGTACGTTTATATAACATCGATGATTTGGAAGCGGTTGTGGAATCCAATGTTCGTTTAAGGGAACAGGAAGCTGAATTGGCTGAAGAAATTATTAATAAAGAGTTAGAGGAATTGATGATTAAATTCCGTTATCTATCACTTCGTCCTGTTATGGCACGTTTGACAGATAAGGCAGAAAAAATTCGTCAGCGGGAATTGAAGCGAGCGCTGACAAAATTGCCTGATATTACAGCAGATGAACGTAAGGCCATAGAAAATATGTCGAAGATGATTATACGTAAAATGTTAAGAGATCCTATGGTTTGCATTAATGAGGGAGCCTGTACACATAAAGAACAGTTCTATTTAGATGCAATACTGGATTTGTTTAAACTTGATACAATAGGAGAGGGCAGACATCGTGAAAAGAAAAAAAATTACTATCGGTACGCGGGGCAGTAAACTGGCTCTATGGCAGGCAAATTATATTGCTGACTGTATAAGAGCTCAGTATCCTGATGTGGATGTAGAGCTACTTCATATTGTAACTACAGGTGATAAAATTTTAGATGTACCTCTGGCTAAAATTGGCGGTAAGGGTTTATTTACCAAAGAATTAGAAACGGCAATGCTAAATGGGCAAATCGATTTGGCCGTGCACAGCTTAAAGGATATGCCAACTGAGCTGCCGGAGGGATTGCTGCTGGCTGCTATTACTGAGCGTGTGGATGCTGGAGATGCTTTTATCAGCCCTAACTATGGCACCGTTGACAAATTGCCAAAAGGGGCCAGGATCGGGACTTCAAGTTTAAGGCGAAAGGCACAGCTGCTTAAATATCGGTCCGATCTTAAGATTGGTGATTTGCGGGGCAATCTGGATACCAGGCTAAAAAAATTAGAGAATGGCGAGTTCGATGGGATTATCTTAGCCGTTGCTGGTTTAAAGCGTTTGGGCTGGCAAGAGAAAATTACTCAAGTATTGCCCCAGGATATTTGTTTGCCAGCAGTGGGACAAGGGGCTTTGGCTATTGAGGCGCGCAGTAATGATGCAGAAGTGTTAAAGATGCTTGCTTTTTTAAATCATCAGGAGACTCGCTGGGCTGTAGAAGCAGAACGGACGTACTTGGCTGAAGTAGAAGGCGGCTGCCAGATTCCCATTGGTGTGTTTGGGAGAATAGAACAAGAGGTATTAACGTTAGAAGCGGCTATCTTGTCAGTGGATGGAGCGCGTCAGATTCGACAAACCATTAGTGGGAGTCCACAGGATGGCAAGAAGCTTGGCCGTGATTTAGCACAACGAATGCTCGGTGAGGGTGGACGAGAGATTCTGCAAGGACTAGAAGTAAATCATTAATGGTTCAAAAAACACTAGATGTTCTTTGCTATCATCTAGAATACAAATTGCGTTCTAACGGGAGGAGAAAATAATGAGGCAAGGAATTGTTTATTTAGTAGGAGCAGGTCCGGGAGACTATAAGCTTATCAGTGTGAAAGCACTCGAATATATACAGCAGGCAGATACAATTGTATATGATCGATTAGCAGATGATCGATTGTTGTCAACAGCGAGGGACGATGCAGAGCTTATTTACGTAGGCAAGGCATCCAGTGATCATACGATGCGTCAGGAAGATATTAACCAGCTGCTAGTGGATAAAGCAAAAGAAGGTAAAAATGTGGTGCGCTTAAAAGGCGGAGATCCTTTCGTCTTTGGGCGAGGAGATC
>JBEQCC010000166.1:0-6124 GCA_041639455.1 Pelosinus sp.
GACATAAAAGCATTCAATCCTAAGGTTTTTTGTTCTGGGGGGAATGGTCATGGATGTCATTGTACATTTATTTTTATTATACTAGATTATCTTCAATTATTGAAGAATGGGGTATGTGGCAATGGTAAGGTTGGGGATCCTTTTTATGTTGTAATCTTACCTTGATAATATTTAGATTTAGTTCTGCTACGAAGAGTCAGAACTTCAGATAAGGCTAATAATAGGAAGTTGTATAGTAAATATAAATGGAGATTAAGAAATAAAAATTTGTGTAGAGTGAGTAAAAAACTAATAGTAAAAAAGATTAATTACTAAAAAAAGGATATCGTAAATGTAAAGTGCTAGGTGCCTAGATGATGACAACTAAACCTCAATGGCATCGGGAACTGCAAACACTATATGGAAACAATAAATGAGGATTATATCGATATGGCAATTACCTATTATAATAACCATAAATAACATATCTATTAATGTTTTGATTATTGGAACAGGTTTATGAACAAATAGAAAGTACCCTTTAATAATAAGTATTAAATTTATTTTGTATGATTAAGGAGGTGCAACGTGACAGAGTTAGAATTAGCTAATGAGTTAAAAAAGATGTATGAAAAAGGTATACCATTAAAAGAACAAACGACAATGATTCATTTATTTGGAATAAAGTATGCTGAAGTTATTAGAAAAAATGGGTTTATACCAAGGAATATCTTAAAGTATGCTGAAGTGCCAGAATCATATCAAGTTGAGATAAACAATGGAATAAAACTATCAAAGTATGTTGTAACTAAATAAAGCCAATAATTTAAAACCGCACTTGTCAGTGATACAGAGAACCACATCATAAGTAAATGTGAAGTGGCATGAAATCAAGTTATAACAAAATTTTTAAATGTTTTATAAGCTTTCCAATTTGAGGTGCTAAATGAATATAAGTTGACGAAGTGTTATTTGGTATTCTATTTTAAGGAGGTCTTTCAATGCTTGAAATCACTGGCAATGATATTGTTGAACTAAGCGATGTAGACTTAAGGTCGCTTATTGGGCTTCTTTGTGAAGCAGAACTTCGTAAAGCTGGTTTATCTACTGCTGGCGTTACATGGGGGGGACACCAAAATGCGAAAGATGGGGGCATAGATGTACGTGTTGACATAACAACTCCATTACATAATGATAGTTATATCCCAAGGGCAAAAGTTGGATTCCAAGTAAAAAAGCCTGATATGCCACGTACTTCAATAATTAATGAAATGCGAACAGAAGGTGAACTAAAGCAGGTCATTAAAGAATTAATTGACGCAAGCGGGGCTTACATAATTGTTAGTAGCCAGGGATCAACTGCAGATTCTTCTCTTTTATCCAGAAAAAGTGCGATGCAAGAAGCAATATCAGACTATCCACAAGCTTCCAATATTAAAGTTGACTTCTATGATCGTGAGCGAATTGCAGCATGGGTACGTAGTCATCCATCTCTCATATTATGGGTAAGAGATAAGATTGGACGCCCAATTCAGGGATGGAGGGCTTATGAAAACTGGACAAGATCACAAGGTGGACTGGAAGAAGAATATATGTTAGATGCTCATATTCGACTCTATAATAGTGCAAATCACCGCTCTGATGGTCTTTCAGCAATAGATGGAATAAATGAAATTAGAAATATACTTCATCAACCCTCATCTTCTGTTCGTTTGGTAGGGCTTTCGGGGGTAGGAAAAACTAGATTGATTCAAGCTTTATTTGACGAACGATTAGGGGAGAGTCCACTAAATCGATCTCAAGTATTTTATTCTGATATTACTGATAGCCCTAACCCTGATCCTCGTAATTTTGCTGAACGTCTAATTGCCTTACAATTACCGACGGTTCTTGTTATTGATAATTGTCCGCCAGATTTACACAGGCGTTTAACATCGGTGTGTTCGGCATCAGGGAGTTTGGTTAGTTTAATCACAGTTGAATATGATGTTCGAGAAGATCAGCCTGAAGAGACAGTAGTATTTCGATTAGAGCCATCTTCTACAGAATTAATCGAAAAAGTAATAAGTGTTAGATTTAATCATATTAGCCAAGTAAATGCCCGTACTATTGCCGAATTTTCAGGCGGTAATGCTCGTATTGCTATTGCTTTAGCAAATAGAATTCAACAGGGTGAAAATGTAGCTAATTTAAGGGATGATGAACTTTTTCTAAGACTATTTCAGCAGAGGAATGAGCACGATAAATCTCTCCTGAAATCAGCGGAAGTATGCTCATTAGTGTATTCGTTTGATGGTCAGACAGTTGAAGGGTCTAATGCTGAGCTAAAGATACTTAGTTCATTGGCTGGAATGAGTATAAGCGAAATGTATGAAAATATTAGTGAGTTAAAACGTCGAGATCTTATTCAACAAAGAAGTATGTGGAGAGCAGTGTTACCTCATGCAATAGCTAATAGGCTTGCAAAGAGGGCACTTGAAAACATACCTCAGTGTGAAATCATTAATGTGTTTGAAGGTAGTGGCTCAGAGAGGCTATTGAAATCATTTTCTAGACGGATAGGTTATCTACATGATTGTGATATTGCAGTGGAAATTTCTAATAAGTGGCTTTCAGAAGATGGTATATTGAAGGATATAAGCCGGTTAAATGAGCTTGGCATGGAAATATTTGATAATATTGCTCCAATAGAACCAAGCGCAACGCTATCTGCTATTGAAAGGATTTCAACTAGAGATGATGCGCAAAGTTTCTTTTCTCGTGAAAACAATCACTATAATAAAATCACAAGGCTACTTAGATCTTTGGCATATGATAAAGAATTATTTGAGAGGTCTACTAGGTTATTAGTTCTATTTGCGTTATCTGAAAATCCGAAGGAAAACTATAACTCAATAAGAGAACTACTTAAATCACTATTTTATATTTATCTGTCCGGAACTCATGCTACGCCTGAACAAAGGCTTCAAATAATATCGGAATTAGTGGAATCAAATCTTGAGAATTGGATTGAATTAGGTGTGTTTTTACTAGATGCATCTTTGGAATCATGGCACTTTAGTTCTTTACATGACTTTGAATTTGGTGCACGTTCAAGGGACTATGGCTTTACCCCGGAAAGTTCTGAAGATATTCGTAATTGGTATAAGCTTTATATTGAATATATTGTGTACCTAGCAGTTTCAGAGTTATCCATAGCAGCTAAAGCGAAGTCTCTTTTGGCTAAGCATTTTAGAGGTTTATGGATAAAAGCAAAGATGTATGATGAACTTGAAACTGCTGCAAAGATAATTTCTAGCAAAGATAATTGGAAAGAAGGCTGGATAGCTGTAAGAACTACAAAGAGGTTTGATGGTAAAGATATGCAGACAGAACTAAATTACCGCTTAGATTGCTTAGACTCTATTCTTAAACCAAATACTCTTATAGAGAAAGCAAAACTGTATGCTCTATCTTCGTATAACAATTCTATAAATTTGCTAGATACAGTTGAAGAGCAAGAAGAAATTGACGACTATTCCCATGTAGAGAAAATTACTCAATCTTTAGGATATGAGGTAGGATTATTATATGATGATATTTTCAATGAATTATTACCAGATATTTTAAGTAGTGATGGAGCAAGGTTATTTAGCTTTGGCCAAGGTCTTGCAGATGGATGCTCTAATCCAGAGAAAATGTGGCGAGATTTTCATGAACAATTATCTTTAATAGAAGAATCTAAACGAAATTATATGGTGCTTCGTGGGTTCTTAAATGCCTTACAAAAAAAAGATGAAAATTGTTGTGAAGCCTTTCTAAATGAGACTGTCTCGGATAACATTCTAGCCATTGCATACCCATATCTACAAACAGGTGTAAAAATTAACAAGCAAGGAGTAGAAAGACTTAAAAAATCACTTGACATTGAGGTTTCACCAATATGGCAATATAATAATTTGGCTTATGGACGAGTTCATGAAACTATAGAGGACTGCGACTTTTGTGAATTATTAAGGATGATAGCTTCAAAACCAAAAGGAATCGAAGTGTCAATTGAGATTCTCAATATGAGACTTCATGGTCGCTCTGAGGGGAATATTTTAAGCGATGAAATCATTTATATAGGTCAAGAGTTGTTATTAAAGCATGGATTTACTCAAAAGGATAATAAAGCTGATCAAATTGATTATAAGTTAGCCAAAATTATTAAGGCATGCCTTGCAGGTGAAACCGGAGAAGAGACTGCAAGAGTTCTATGTAATATGCTTGCTGAAGCTATTTTAAAAGGTGATGTTAACTCTATGGATTATGATTATGTTTTGGGAGCGCTTGCTGCTATGAAACCAGAAACTTTCCTTGATGCTTTTTTAGGAAGGGCTACTGGATATGAGGGCCGAATAAAATGGCTATTTTCAGATGCAGTTAGATCGCGTACAAAACTAATTACTCACATAAGTGATGAAATAGTAATTAATTGGTGTGATGCTAACCCTAACATAAGATACCCAATAGTAGCATCTAATATTGTACCTTTTAGAAAAAGTAATACTACAAATCTATACGAATGGACTCCGCTAGCACTACAAATAGTTAACAATTCTCCAGACCCTATTTTAGCTTTAAATGAGTTTAAGTCAAGCCTTAGGCCAAAGTCATGGAGTGGATCACTAGCGGAAATAATGTCAATGTACTTAGGTTTAATATCAGTTTTAAAAAATCATGAAAGTTCTGAAGTTGCAAATTGGGCAAACAATGAAGAAAAAGTATTTGAAAAAGAAATTTGTTCTGAGCGTGAGTGGGAGATAAAAAGAGAGAGTGAACATAATGAGCGCTTTGAATAGATAACTTAGGATTTATATTTTGAATGAAATATTGCTTTAGTATCCCTTTTGCAACATACGAGGAATGGCTTAGATTTAGAGATATTTTACAGTGTTAAAGAAATCCCGTAGTTCCTGATAGACCCCCAATAGGTTAAGTGTCAGTCTGTCAGGTTATCAACATATTTTATAACTTTATTCAATACAAGATATGAAGAGGAGTAAATGAGTAATAAGTCCTTTATGATTTTCTAATATCATGGTGAATTATATCATAAACAATGTTATCCTTTGGCATATCAGTTAACTTACCATTATCCATATAACAGGAAGAGTTCAAAACTTCTAATAAGGGCAATTATGAAAGGTGACTCAATTTTTCAAAATATACAATTAGAATGAACTTGAAGATAAAGAGGAAGAAATTATGAGAATGTATATATTTGCGGAATATTCAAAAATATTTAGTGAATGTAACGATGAAATAATGCTAAATATTATAAAAGATATAGATTTTATTACTGGGTGCCGAGTACTATCGTTACTTGGAAATTATAAAAAAGAAGAACAAAAGAAAATATTGGACGAATTCTTATTAAAATTTATGCAAAAGGAAAAGATAAGTGAAGTAAAAGAATACTTAGATGAGACTATATTAGTAACTAGACATGGCATTTTATTAGCATGGAAATACTTGTTGGCTAATTCGAATAAATGTAATGGCAATGCTATTAATCTAAATGGACAGATATGTAATATTCTAAAACTAATTCTTATTATGCATGAGAAGTATATGATTGAAGATACTGAGGAAATGGAAAATTTCGCATCGGCTAATGCACTATTTAATTATTATGATAATCCCAAGAATCAAGTTGCTAGAGCATATTATATATTTGTAAAAAATCGAATGAATTGTTCCAATATTGACATTCAAGTAATTGACAATAAATTCATTGACAACTATGGAATATCAATGGAAAATTATATTTATTTAGTTGTAATGATATCAAGTCATATAAATGCACAGAATGAGTTCAGACTTGGGAATAAATACTTTTATGATTCTTATTGGAGAATTAATCCACACAAGATGCCAGGATTATCTAAAGATATTATTGGTGTCTTGATACAGTTTTTGGATAAGTTTAGCTTTGATTATAATGTTGGACAGGCTTGGTCTCAAGAACATATAACAGAAATAGGTGAGTTTTCTATGTTTATGAGTAAACCTTTTATAAAAATAAGCAATGATTGCTATATTCCTATAGAGCACAAGATGACAGAAGATCTCGTCTTTAACGAATTGTTTAGGAAGATTAATGCTTGTTATAATGGAAATC
>JBEQCC010000167.1:0-5264 GCA_041639455.1 Pelosinus sp.
CAATCAGTAACACGTTACAATCTGACTTCGTCATTCGAACAGTTCAAACTGCTGTAGAGGCTTATGGTAAGCCAGAAATCATTAACAGCGATCAAGGCAGTCAGTTCACATCCAATGCGTATATAGATTGTATAAAGGCTTATGAAACCATAAAAATAAGCATGGATGGTAGAGGTAGAGCTACTGATAACATCATGATAGAACGCTTTTTTAGATCGTTTAAGTGGGAACGATTGTATTTGCTGTACCATGAAACAATTCGGGAGGTCAAAGAGATGACCCGGGAATATATGGCACATTACAACTATATAAGGGACCATCAAGGACTTGATGATGTGACCCCTAGTTCGGTCTATTCTTACCGCCATGAGGCAGCAGCATAACATCTAAAAATAGAAGGAGGAGTTATCTTAGCAAATTCATTTTCGTGTCTTGACAAGCGAGGACATTATAGTCTACCATGAGGGCAATGTCATTAAGTTAAGTAGTTAAGAGCAGGTTAATGTATCAAAAAATGGTGAGCGCTATGATAAGTGTTCACCATTTTTATGATTTAAACATACCAAAAGCAGATGACGTTATAAGCCATCTGTACAACATGCAGGGATATGAAGAGTTGTTGTTAAGAAATTCTATATGCAAACCCGACAGCCTTTTTAATATTTTGATATCTTTCAAATACTCTGCCAGGACGTATTGGAGACATAAATTTTTGCACAATTTTCAAAAGACTTCTTTCAGAAATTTTGCCCTTGAAATACTGATAACAAAAATGTATCGCTTTAGCGAAATTGATTCTTTTATCTTTTGGATGTTCTACTTGATAAGATATTAAAGCTGCAAAATTGTACATAATTAACTTTGAAAAAATTTCTTGAAGTACAAAATCTTGCTTTTTACTATGAATGCTGGCTAATCCAACATCATATTTTAATTCTTTGAATGAAGTTTCGATACCCCATCGCATTTTATATAATTCTTTCAAAACTTCAGCAGGAAATTCATTCGCAGGTAAATTTGTGAATAACGTTTCATAAGTGGTATCTGAAATTTTAAATCGAACAATTCTAAATTTCAAATCATACATCTTGTTTTCTCTAGGCAGTAAGTAATCAAACGTTGTATGAGGTTGAATCCAACGATATCTATCAGGATTTTCTTTAATCAATTCTATTGTATCTTTCGTTTTTCTCCGAGTAAGGGTGATGGTGGTTTCTTTATCGAATTCATCACTATCAGGATTTTCATATTTAATACCGTAGGATTCTTTGGAACGTATAATATAATTCCAATTCTTTTCTTGAAAATGAGCAATATTATTAAAAGATTCGTATCCTCCATCAGCTATAACAATAACACTTCCAGTTGTTTCAGATTTTTTAATCATTGATACCAGAGCCTTATGTTCATTCATACCTTTCTTACTTTGTATTGAAGCATCAACATAATTATGTTGCATCAAATCATACATAGCATCAAGATGAAGAAGATTATATCCTTTAGTATTATCGTCATTTTTGATATGAGAATTATCGTCATTTTTATTTTTAGGTAATCTTATATCAGATCCATCTACAGCAAGAAGGCGATATCCTTTAAATAAAATCTGCTCGTCACATTGTTTAACCATTTCTCTAAAAATATATTCCATAGCTTTAGATGAAATTTTATTCCTTTGCTGAACAAAGGCAGAAACAGATGCGGTATCTTCTGCATAATTGAACCAATCATATATTTCTTTACATAAACTATTTCCACCCATGCCAATCATCATTTTAATGATTGTTTCAAATGATAGTTTTCGATTCCTTGTAAAGTCCTTTGATGGATTTTGCAAAAAATCAGATGGATTATCTGATATAGTACTTATTATGTGTGAGAGTATTTCTTTTACTTCAGTTGGTTTCATATGCGTTCCTCCCTCGAATCTTTATATTTCAAGGGCAGAGCCGCAAATTTTCGACTATTTGTCAAGTGTTTTTTTATATGACTAGCAAATATAAAAATAGAACGTTTACATCTACTTTTATCGATGTAAGCGTTCTATTTTGCTTAACTTA
Source organism: Pelosinus sp. (assembly GCA_041639455.1). Taxonomy (GTDB): domain Bacteria; phylum Bacillota; class Negativicutes; order DSM-13327; family DSM-13327; genus Pelosinus. The sequence goes on from JBEQCC010000167.1 coordinate 2,061, forward strand.
ATGACATTGACCATGAGGGGAGCATATCATTCTGCTACAAGTTGAGCCTTTTGCCACGCAAAACTTCCGCGCTTGAGCAACCGCCTCCACTTTTCTTATGGCTAGTTACAGGGAGTTTTTAAGGTAGCTCAGCTCCGCAAAGTATTTTATACAAAATTACACCTAAAGAATTAGCATATTTCTCTAAACTCATGTAAATGTTATGACTGAATGTATGTTAGCACAACAGCTTATTATTTACCAAAGTGGCTGAATTATCTAAGATTATGAGTTAAGGGTAAAGTCTATAATTGAGTAAGAGTATTAGTACAACTTATCAGCGTAATAATAAAGGCATTAATAATTCCAGGGAGGTATGGATTTAGTGTTACCCGATAAATTTTACGGGAAATAATGGCCGCACCCGGTAAAATAATAGCAATAGGGAAAAGCCAGATTTCCACAATGTTAGAAATACTTGTGAAGAATACTTCGCCAGTAGTAAAGAAACTGGTATACTGAACAGCAAGTATAACCATACTACTTATGCCGTTAAACATGGCTAACAAGGCAATATTCATCCACTCCTTTTTGCCTACGGTAACATAATTGAAGCAGTTAACAGCTACAGAGTTTGCAACATAGAACAAAAGAAAGAAGGGTAAATATTTTAAGGAAATAACAATCTTATCCGGCGTAAAAGATTTAACAGCGATTACCCACATACGAAAGTCCGTTTTAAACAGGTAATCAGCAATGAATACAAGACTAAAAGTCGCGACAGAAACGATTAATGCTAAACCAACCGTTTTGCACAAAGCTCTAAAGCTAATAATAATACCGCTTTCACGAAGATTCATACCCTGCTCTTTAGCGAAGAGCTTGTATGACAGAAACATGATGATTATTGCGGTAACTCCGGATACCACACACCAAACACCTATGAAGAATACAGGCTCTTGAGAAAAGAATGCTGGGCGGAAGCTGTTAGACCAGGTGAATAGGTTCATATAACTAAAACCAGAAACTACCGCACTTACAAATAAACCTCCCCAGAACCAAACCTTGCCCATGCCAACAGGAGCAGGTGCAGCCACTGCTTCTCTGGAAGCTTTGAGAGATGAAAATGGTGCTGTGTATAGCAATGCTTTGGTAAAACTTCCAATGAACATTACAAAACCAATTAAGCCAATAAAATTAAATATTTCTTTAATTTGCCAGACCTGATTATTGGGTGCTATCGGGTTTGGCGCACCAAAGGCATCTTGAAAAAACTCTATACTACTGGTGGCAACGGATGAAGAAACGGTATTCCAAGGGTGAATTTGTGCAGGGTTATAAATAACACGGCTGGCAATTTTACCGTTGACTTCCTGTTTGTAAATGTTATAGCTTGTACGGTGTTCATTTCCACCCTTTGGATCCACGCCAAAGTTCAAGAAAGATTGTGCATACTGGGTGTTGATATAATCACGTGGAACAGTATAACTACCATCTTTCAAATTGCTACGGAAAAAAAATTCATCGTATTGAGCAGCAACAATGCCAACATCACGAGTGCCATAATTGTTCGTATACTTTTGCTCGTCTGTCCTTGCCGTCCAGTACAATGGCTCTCCTGGATCATTTGTATACATTGCATCGTTTGCAACAAGCAAAACAGCCGAAATCAGAGGTTTATCCTTACGATTATCTTCTAGAATCGACCAATTAGCAGCCCGAGCGCCATTAGAGTGACCAGAAATTCCAATATATTTTTTGTCAACATAGGGAAGACCGGCCATAAGTTCAACTGCATCATACATACCTGTACCTCGGTTTTGCCACTCAGTTGGTTCAACCGCGTCTGAGTTACCATGTCCATACATATCGATTGACATAACAACGTAACCACGACGTGCATATTCAACGTAGTTCATATCCTGCATTTCACGGTTGTTATACCAACCATGGCTAGTGACAATTCCAGGGGCTGGATCATTCTTTGTAGCATTGGGTGGAATGAAAAGTAATGCACTCATAAGATGTCCCGATGGAGTTTCCCAACGCAAATCTTTAACTGTAATATTGCCTCCCGATGTTTGCACAATAGATGCACCAACCATACTGATTAAACACATTATTATCGAAATTACTACAATTCGTAAGTTTTTTTTCTCTTTCATGTTTTATAATCATTCCTTTCACTTCGCTCAAGGCACGAAATGGACTGCCGTATACATAACGGTACTTATGGTGGTGTGAGATATCGCTAGATAAAATATTTATTCAGCGATATCTATATTAGATCAAGGTGTTAATTTCGGCCACTGAATGGCTTGGTTGGCCACAATATACCAAGTGACGAAGAGGGTATTTGTAAAAGCACCCGTATAGATATTACCCGTTATTCGGAAAAAAGTGGTCGAAAAGTAAGAAGTAATTACCATCAATGGTATAAACTGGAATGCAATTACTGTTAGTAATGCTTCCATTGGAATATAAAGTACTTCGGTTAGTGCTAAATAGCCTTCTTGCCAGCCGATTAACAGTGCAATTCCGAATAAGTTAAAAAACGTGTAGGCTAGAGTCCAGTGAACTGTCGTTCTGGTGCTGCTACCCATCTCTGGCAAGCGAAACTGCCCGTGTAAAATGAAACTGTTAATCACGAAGTACAGCCCGAACGCCGGCAAATACTTTAGGAAGATGACGAAACGGTCAAAGTTCATTAGTTTAATGCTAAATACCCACCAGCGGGCATCCAGTAAGAAAATCCAGTCCACCAACGCTAACACTAAATAAGTGCTGGCCACAACCAAAAAGCTAAGTAGGAATGATTTGCCAATCTTAATCCAATCAAATTCATTTCGGCTACTGTCGGTTGATAGGCCAAACTTGAAAGCATCTGCACTAAAGTTCTTCATTGTCATTGCCCCCCATTCACTAAGTTACTCGATGTTTGTTTGCGGGTGACATCCGCCTGATAAATAAAGTGATACCATACAGCAAACAGTACTAAGCCGATCAAACCATTCATCAGGTCCCACACTACGACTCCGTTGGTCATGGCCTGAGGCCAGAACCAGTTATGAGGAATCCACCCATTACCCCAGTTCTGGAACTTAAAGAGCGATGCAGCTGGGATGACTGTGCCGATTAACGCACCTATCCACCAATTGGCATTCATCTTAGCGTTGGTAGCAGGCATTGGGTGGATAAGATCTTTAAAGTAAGACAAATGGATCA
>JBEQCC010000167.1:5274-6122 GCA_041639455.1 Pelosinus sp.
TGTCCCCATAAATACAATCAATCCAATAAAGATTAAAGCGTTACCGAATTCTTTCCATTGCCAGATTTGATCACCTGAATCAAGTCTTCTAGGAGGGGCAATAGATCCTTGCATAAATTGGATAACATTACCGATAGCTTCTTTTGATAAGTGCGCCCCAGGATGAGTGGCAGAAGGCATGAACCACTGGCGTGCCGTTTTGTCTGCAAAAGAACCATAAAGTTTTCCCAAGACTACATCATCGGTTGTGTTAAAAGCTACTTTGAGCTTAGCGACTGAGCCGATATCCCTAGCCCGGTTAACACCGTACATGAAACGGGTAAATTCATCCCTCTCTCCGAAAACAACTGCAAAATTGAATTTTGCATTACCTGTGATTTGGGGACCGCCACGCATTTCTGAAGCCGAGCTGACCAATATCAGTGTATTGATTTTGTCTTGATTGCGCACAGCCGCATCACTGGTGGAATATCCACCCATAGAATGTCCTTCCAGTCCAATATTGTTGTGATCAACAAAAGGTAGGTTCCTGATATATTTGATCCCGTCCTCCACGCCACGGGAGCCGTCACCAAGTATTTGATCTGAATATCCATGTCCAGTCATGTCCATCGCAAGAAAAACATAACCGCGGCGAGCAAATTCAATCGCGAAGGCATCTTGCGTCTCGCGGGAATTAATGTAACCATGCATTCCTAATACCGCAGGCGCAGGTGTTGCATTTGCTGCGTTTGAAGGAATATATAATAGTCCGCTAAGTATTTTGCCGTCCTTACCTGCAAAACGGACATCTTTGACCGCAATATCGCCGCCAGCGGTATTGAAGTAGTAGCCGATACAGCTGCCAA
>JBEQCC010000168.1:0-1628 GCA_041639455.1 Pelosinus sp.
TTCTTGAATGCTGTTATACATGGTGCTAAAGTTTCCTGTGGCGAGTCCTTCGAAGATTTGATAATGAATGGAATAATAAAACTCCTCCAAGGCGGGGGTCTTATAGTCATAAAGGATGAGTTTATATCGTTTGGTTCCGATGTTCGTCTTAATGGTGCGATTGAGGTTCTCGTAAGTTGTTTGCAGATTATTGATATTGTTAAGGGTCACATTAATTTCTAAAATGGCTTGAGCTTTGTCTTGGTTGTTTAAGGATACAGCTTCCACACCTTCGATTTCTTCTAAGGCCAATGTTAATGGTTTCGTCATTGTGTACTGTTGCCAAAAATAATAGCTGGTGCTGGCAGCAGCGAAGGTGAATAAGACACTGATGATAATAATTGACCAGTTGTATTTTTGCCAATTCATATATTTTCCCCTCTCAAATACCATGATCAAGAAGCCTTACCCTGTCGTCACTTTCCTAAAAGAGAATCTTGACTTAGATCTTGGACTTAATCAATGAATAAAATCTATCTAGTTAACATAATATATTATACTATTGATTACAAATGGTGTAAAAGGTAAAATTCTACTATTTTCTGCGTTTTTTATTTTCTACAAAAAGGATTTTTGCAAGGTAAATAAGAATATTTATAAATGTTAAGGATGAAAATAATAGTAATAGGATAAGGACAATTTAAAGGAGATTAATTTTATGCTGAATAAAGTACGCACCATACCGCTGCTGCCCCTTAGAGGCATCTTAGTTTTTCCATATATGATTATCCATCTTGATGTAGGTCGTGAAAAATCGATTAGTGCATTGGAAGAAGCCATGGTAAATGATCGCTTCATTATGCTTGCTACACAAAAAGATGCGCAGAATGATGCACCAACGCCAGAAGAGATATTTACATTTGGAACCGTAGCTGAGGTTAAGCAATTATTAAAGCTGCCTGGTGGTACGATTCGAGTACTAGTAGAAGGATTGCACCGTGCTGAAGTAATAAAGTATACGGATTCGGAGAACTTTTATCAAGTAGAAGTTAAGGAATTTGATGAGCCAGAAACACGTACTCTGGAAATAGAAGCCTTAACTCGTACAGCCATTGCCCATTTTGAGCAATGGGTAAAGCTGAGTAAAAAAATCCCACCGGAAACTTTGGTTTCGGTTGTAGTCGTAGAAGAACCAGGTCGCTTAACAGACTTAATTGCCAGCCATTTATCTCTTAAAATTGAAGACAAACAAGCATTGCTTGATGCTGTTGATGTAAAAGAACGCTTGGAGAAATTATGCGAAATTCTTGGGCGTGAGATGGAAATTCTCGAATTGGAAAAGAAAATCAGTGTTCGTGTGCGTAAACAAATGGAAAAAACGCAAAAAGAATATTATTTGCGTGAGCAGTTAAAGGCAATTCAAAAAGAATTAGGTGAAAAAGACGATCGGGCAGCTGAAGTGGAAGAATACAGAAATAAACTCAAAGAGCAAGAGGTTCCTAAGGAAGTTGCAGAAAAAATTAATAAAGAAATTGAACGTCTTGAAAAGATGCCGGCGATGGTGGCAGAAAGCGCTGTTATCCGTACCTATCTTGATTGCTTATTGGCACTGCCTTGGACCAAAGAGACTGAAGACATGCTGGATGTTA
>JBEQCC010000168.1:1638-6118 GCA_041639455.1 Pelosinus sp.
GGAAATTGACAGAAACTATGAAAGGACCAATTCTCTGCCTTGTGGGACCTCCCGGTGTAGGTAAAACGTCTCTGGCTCGTTCGATTGCTAAGGCAATGGATCGAAAATTTGTCCGAGTCTCTTTAGGTGGTGTAAGAGATGAGGCTGAGATTCGCGGCCATCGCCGTACTTATGTTGGAGCCCTGCCTGGTCGAATTATTCAAGGAATACGTACTGCTGGTTCAAAAAATCCAGTATTTTTGTTAGATGAAATTGATAAAATGAGTGCGGACTTTAGAGGTGACCCGTCTGCTGCGTTATTAGAGGTTTTAGATCCGGAGCAAAATAATACATTTAGTGATCATTACGTAGAAGTGCCTTATGATCTTTCCAGAGTTTTATGGGTAGTAACTGCGAATGTGATGCATACTATTCCTCGACCGCTGCTCGATCGTATAGAAATTATTAATATTCCTGGTTATACGGAAGAAGAAAAAGTCGAGATTTCAAAACGCTATTTAGTTCCTAAACAAGTTCGGGATCATGGCTTAACAAATAAACAGATTGTTTTCTCTGATACTACCTTACAGAAAATCATTGGTGATTATACTCGAGAATCAGGTGTGCGTGGCTTGGAAAGAAATATCGCTACGTTATGCCGTAAAGTAGCGCGTCAAATTGTGCAAGAAAAACGCACGAATGTGAAAGTAACGGCACAAAATTTGCACACCTATTTAGGTGCCCCTAGATATCGCCATACCCAGGCTGAGCGTCAGCCTCAGGTAGGAGTAAGTACAGGACTGGCTTGGACTGAAGTCGGCGGAGATGTTCTTGCAATTGAGGTTTCTGTTATGAAGGGCAAGGGTAAATTACTGCTGACAGGTCAACTGGGTGAGGTCATGAGAGAATCAGCACAAGCAGGCTTTAGCTACATTCGCACTCGTGCTCAGGAATTGGGCATTGATGGGAATTTTCAGGAAGAAACAGATATCCATATTCACTTACCAGAAGGGGGTATTCCTAAAGATGGACCTTCAGCAGGCATTAGTATGTCCACAGCAGTGGTTTCAGCGTTGACTAACAGGGCTGTGCGAAGTGATGTTGCAATGACCGGAGAAATCACTTTACGAGGACGAGTTCTGCCTGTAGGTGGTATTAAAGAAAAAGTATTAGCTGCTCATCGTGTTGGTATTAAGATGATTATCATGCCGAAGGAAAATAAACGAGATATAGACGAGATACCTGCAAATGTTAAAAGACACTTAGAATTCGTATTGGTGGAACACATGGATGAGGTGCTGAAAGCGGCATTGGTGAGCAAAAGTGAATAGTGAAGTAATAAAGAAAGATATGAATATTACCAGTGGGCAATATATTGCTTCGGCTGTAAGAATTGATCAGTATCCCGAAGGTGAACTGCATGAGATTGCATTTATGGGACGTTCTAATGTAGGTAAATCTTCATTGATCAATTCATTATCTAGGCGTAATGGATTAGCACGTACAAGCGGCAGCCCAGGGAAAACCCAAACCCTTAATTTCTATAAACTGATGGCTAAACTCAGTGATACGGATAAACGTGATTTTTTTCTGGTAGATCTACCTGGGTATGGCTATGCTCGCACAGGTAAATCTAATCGGCAGCGATGGGCAAAATTTATTGAAGAATATTTATTAAAGTCTCCCAGGCTGCAATTGGTATGCCAGTTAATTGATATCCGCCACGACCCGATGGAGAGCGATATTAGTGCCTATAATTGGCTAATTGAAAATGATGTGCCAGTACAAGTGATTGCAACTAAGGCTGATAAACTTAATCGAATGGCTGTAAAAAAGAATGTGGAAGTGATTCGTAAAGGATTAGGAATGAAAGGTGATCATATTATTGCTTATTCTTCCGAAAAAGGTTTAGGACGTCCAGAGTTACTTGACGTAATCGGGCAGATTCTGTTAAAATGAATATAAATGTAAAGGAGAATAGCATCGGCTGTTCTCCTTTTTGATGGAATAACTAACAATTCACTGCTGATTTTGGGCAAAGGAGTGGACTTGGTGCAATCCAGGTTCTTTTCTTTTAAGGCATACAGAACCGAATTTTACAAGATGGATACGTTTACTTTGTATATATCAATCAGAATGTTATCTATTACTAAGCGCCGTTACACTTACCATGTTATGGCATTCTGACTGTTTCAAGGGTATTTGGTACAAAATAAATAAAAAGGAGTTGTTTATGCTTACTGCATTTGATAAGAGTTTATTGAATATTATTCAAACCGATTTATCTTTTGAGAAGCGTCCTTTCGCGTTAGTGGCAAAAAAACTAGGAACAACGGAAGCAATCGTCATTGAAAGACTAAAGTTTTTAAAAGAGCAAGGATTTATTCGCCGCATCGGTCCTTTTTTTGATTCTACCAAGCTCGGTTATATTGGCACCTTAGTGGCATTGGAGGTAAAAGAGGAGTGTCTTGCCCAAGTGGCGGGCGTGATTAATTCTTATTATGGGGTTACTCATAACTATGAACGGGAAGCAGATTTAAATCTGTGGTTTACGCTATTAACTCCAAACCTTTTGAAACAAGATGAAATATTAGAAACAATTCGTAATCTTGATGGTGTCGTGCGGTTGCTAAATTTGCCAGCTACTCAGAAGTTTAAAGTGAGTGTACAGTTTTCTTTAACCTAGAAAAGGTGAGAGCGGATTTCAAATAAGCTGGAAAAGAGGTGACTTATGCTGGATGAATTAGATAAAAAGATTATCGTGATAATGCAGGAAGACTTTCCCTTAGTAGCTGAACCTTATCGGGAAATAGCAGAAAGATTAGGTATTCATGAAGATGAGCTATTGGGAAGATTGAAAAAATATCATCAATCGGGAAAGATTCGTAAAATGGGAGCTGTTCTTAGACATCGGGAAGTTGGCTATGCAGCCAATGCATTATGTGCGTGGATTGTTCCTGAGGAGCGTATTGTTGAAATCGGAAAAATGTTAGCAAAAGATGCAGTAGTATCCCATTGCTATGCGAGGATATCCCAACCTGGCTGGCCCTATAATTTTTACACAATGCTTCATGCTCATACTCGTAAGGACTGTAAGGTGCTAGCGGAAGATATCGCTAAGCGCACAGGATTGCAGGAATATGTCATGTTATTTAGCACTAAGGAATGGAAAAAAATTAGTATGCAATATTTTAAAGACTAATTATCAAGAATAAACCGTAGCAGCACATGGATTACACCTGTGCTGCTACTTATTTTAGTATCTTCATATAGTGAAAAAAGAGGGGATTAATTAGTAGGTGTAGAAAATTGGAGAATGAATAGAATAAGAATTCTGTATTTTTAGATAATTGTTTTAAATTGATAAAAAGACATTATTTATTTAGGAGGTGCATAACTTGTAAAGATTTATAAAACGAAATAGAGATGAGGAGGTGATAGCTTCTATTACTAGAAGCTCATAAGGCATTAGTATATCCTTCATCTAATAGTTAATAAGGTAAATAGAAAGGGGTGTTACTGAATGAATTGGACGCAAGTGTATGATCCTATGCAGAATCTTGCTCTTTCATCATTATTGGCAGCTATTCCTATTATCGTAATTTTTTATTTATTGGCTATTCGACGGTCTCCTGGACAAATTGCTGGCGCCTTAGCGTTAGTTTCTGCTATATTAGTAGCTATTTTTGCTTATCAAATGCCTCCAGGGTTGGCGATTACCTCGGCGGCTATGGGAGCTTTATATGGAATATTTCCTATCTTCTGGATCGTAATTACGGCTATCTTTATTTATAACCTTACAGTAGAGACGGGACAATTTCAAATTGTCAAAGACTCTATTGCGACAATTACGGATGATCGGCGCCTGCAAGCTCTCTTAATTGCTTTTGGCTTTGGTGCTTTCTTGGAAGGGGCAGCAGGATTTGGAACCCCTGTGGCGATTTCTGCTGGTATGCTGGTGGGACTTGGCTTTAATCCCTTATATGCTGCAGGATTATGTTTGATTGCCAATACTGCTCCAGTAGCTTTTGGCGGCATTGGTATTCCGATCATTGTTGCTGGTCAAGTTACAGGACTCGATACTATGAAAATTAGTGCCATGGTAGGAAGACAACTTCCGTTTTTATCCATTATTATTCCGATTTGGTTAGTGGTATTGATGTCGGGTTGGAAGGCTGCAAAAGAAGTATTGCCTGCGTGCTTAGTGGCGGGCATATCCTTTGCTGGCGTACAATGGTTTTCATCTAACTATATTGGGCCAGAACTCCCTGATATTTTATCTTCACTTGCTTGCATCATTGCTTTAACAATATTCCTAAAATATTGGAAGCCAGCAAATATCTGGCGATTTGAAAATGAACCAGCACCGACTCTTGGTGCTGACAGAGCTGCTTTGACTCTTGGCAAAGTTCTAAAAGCATGGTCTCCATTTATAATTTTAACGGTAATGGTCATTTTATGGGGATTAAAACCGGTGGTAGCATCATTAAATACTGTAACT
>JBEQCC010000169.1:0-5526 GCA_041639455.1 Pelosinus sp.
CATGAATTTGAGGATACGTGATATCCAACAAATTAGCCTGTTGTAATGCTAAGAAAAATAGCGATGGCTTATTCGATTGTAAAGCCTTGTCCAATTCATTAAATAATCGTTCTTTAGGTTCGCTCATTAATTCTTCCCGGCATTCCTTCATCAACACAATTGTGGATTCATCAATAGAAAAATTAAATTGCGCTGCTTGTCTCGCTGCTCGCAGTGCCCTAATTGGATCATCTTTAAAATGATGTGAAGTGGGGAATATCTTTCGTTCAGCAATGTGCTGCTTACCTTGAAATGGATCAATTAGTTCAAGAGTTTGTAAATCAAGGGCAATACTATTCATCGTTGTATCTCTGCGATATAGATCATCCGTAATACGGATACTTTTATCAAAAAAAACTTCAAACCCCTTGTAACCTACCCCTGTTTTACGTTCCTGCCTGGCAAATGCAATTTCACAAGACTCGCCATTGATTTCTAGCAAATATACAGGGAAGGACTTACCTACTTTAATTGCTTGTGGAAACAACTCTTTAAAATCCTCTTCGTGCACACCCGTAATCACATAATCTTTATCTTTAGGAGTAATTCCTCTAATCCAATCTCTAACCCATCCACCAACAACATATGCCGCACCACGAATACTATTTATTTTTCTTACAAACTCTTTTTCTAGCATATGTATCCATACCTTTCCTAGTTAATTGTTTAATGAATTATCTTCTGCATATGTTCTTTCATCTAGCATCGTAAGCAATTGTTTCTGTCTTGCTATGCGCCCAATCAATTGCTCCTTGAAGCGGTCGGGACCAATCACTTTGACAACGGGTCCAAAAGAAAGAAGGGTTATGAGTAGTTCCATCTCATCAACCTCGTAATAATAAATTTTCATTAGACATCTTTTAGTATTTTCATCGTATTCTGAAACACGCTCAAAGTTGGATAACTGGGTAAAGATTCGTTCAAAACCGTTACGCTCATTTGTAATCTCTATTTCTACTGGTAGTGGCATACGAAGGCTTTTAATATAGCTAGCAAGATTTTCTGGTCTATTATATTCCATGACTTCCACCGAACGTATTCGGGAAAGGTTTAGTTTATAGAGGCTTCTCATTCTACCTTGCCGAACTCGTATCCCGCATAATCTAAATTTATCATCCTTAATAGAATACTCTAGCTTATAAGGAGCAAAGTATGCGGAAAGGCGGTTACCTTTGCCACTTTCATATGTAATGAGAATAATTTTGTTATTTTGTATACCCTGCATTATTGATTTAAAAATCTCTCTGTATTCCTTGCTTTCGTAGTCATCACCGTCATTGGCCATGTCAACCGTTATAAAGTGCTGACTATCATACAGAGGTTCAACATCGGAAAGCAGTTCTTCATAAAACTGATATTGACTTTCATCTATAAATAGGGAAAAGCGTTTATCCTTTACAATTGTTCGAATCCACCGTTTTTGATACTCCGTTAATAAAAGGAGTGGATCGCCTTTTAAGACTGGCGTATATCTGGAAGACTCTTCTTTCAGTACATAATAGCCTTCCCCATTGGCATTTACTAATTTTTCGGGCAGGGTTACTGCGGTTTCGGCAAAACCTAACTTAGCAACTATCCCAGCAATATCTTTACTATGCAGGCTGCCTAAGGAAGCGGTTTTTAGAATTTCACTTATAATATAAAAATATCGGCTATGTATTTCATTAAAAATCTCCAAAATAAAACCTCCCCTTTCGCCTAATCGCATATACCATACAAGTTGTTATCTACTCCACCACTCTCACTGCTCTTCGTCGTACAAGCTTGCCATTCGGTCAATATCATCAATAAACCGCTGAATGACTGGTTTATTCGATCCTTTGACAGATATAATTCGCCCGGTAAAGGTTCGAAGCCAAGGAACCATTTCCATAGTGTCAAATACTTCATTCCGGTAAGCAAAGGTATGATCTTCTATTTTTTCAACTGTGCCATTTTTCCCTTCTCTTTTCAGTCTTGTAAGAACATATCCTTCCCTTATCTCATCAATATGAAGAATTACTTCGACTTTCTCCATCTGCGTTTTTTTGCCAAGGGCTACTCCCCATGAAAAAGGCAACCTGTTTTCAAGTTCTGCTAACTTTGCTTCATATATATTGCTTACCTCTAAAATTTCAAGGTTTTTAATATAGTCCAAGCGATAGGAAAACGGCCTGCGCATCCTAAGATTATAGGCTAGCAAAAATCTTCGTCCATGCCTTACATTGGTAGCAATTTTTAGCGGAAGTACAGTTTCCACTGAATGGGTCTTAGACCGCGAACTGTAGTTTTCAAAGCGTATGCTTTTTTTGCAATCCATTGCATTAGCAATCTTAATCAATACCTCATCATCCAATGTGTGTGACATAAAGATATGACGAAAGGAAAATATATCTTCTCTTTTGCCTCTATCCCGTCGAATAAAGTAGCCCAAAACCCCAGCGGGAACAACATTCTCAAAAAGCTGCAAAGCAGCTAGAAGGTTGTTTATTACAGAAGGATCGGCTTGATCGAATAGGCTTTGATTTATGGAGTAGTGCAAAGTTTTACCTTTTTTCTCGGTGCTGAATAAACCAACAGCAGTATATTCATTGAGCTTATTACGAACTGTCATGACATCCAACATATCATAATCATTAAAACAAGACAGGTATTGCTCACTCAAAATACCTGTCACATCCTTTGCTGTTAAACCAGGATTTTCTCGTAGTATATCAGGCAGGCAAAAATGCAACAGGCAATCATTCTTAGTAAAAGATTTTGCCTCCCACATGGAAAAGAGAGGATTACTGGAAAGATCCGATGTATCCGTGCTGATAAATATATTTTTTCCTCGGGAATTAGTTTCCCATTTGATGTATCCAGAAAGATAGCTCTCTATTCTTCGTCTTTCATTATCGTAGCTTCTACCGCTTTTTCTGGTATAATCATTTCTACATTTATAACCGTACACAAAAAAATCTCTAGTATAGTCCCTTATTTTATCGAAGTTATTTATTAATTCCGTAAATCCGGCCATGTCTATCACCCTTACATTTTGGTAGTTTTAATCATATCATCCTAGTAATAATTGTCAACGACTCATCGAAGTTCGCAAACTTTTTTTAATGATGCCTGATAAGTCCTATGGTAAATTATAGCCAAGGAGATGATTTCATGTATACAATTTATGACAAACAAAAAAACAGCCACCCAATAAAGGTCTGGCTAAGTGATAAGGATATTCTAGAAGAAGGATGCTTAGAGCAAGCTACGAATCTATCTAATCTTCCTTTTATACATAAATGGGTTGCCCTGATGCCAGATACACATACTGGCAAAGGTATGCCGATCGGCGGTGTGATTGCCACAGATGGCGTAGTCATCCCGAATGCTGTCGGCGTGGATATCGGATGTGGCATGGCTTATATGCAAACCAATATTGAAGTCGCATTCCTCAAAAATACAACTACACCTAACGGTTCATTGCTGCAAGGCATCGTTGGCGACATCTTGCGAAATATTCCGTTAGGATTCAGACATCATAAGAAGCAGCAAACCTCATCCACAATAGATATAGCACTATCCAATATAGATACATACTCTTTTGCAAAAGAATTGATTCCCGAAATAGAAAAGAGTTACTACCAAATCGGCACCTTGGGCGGGGGCAATCATTTCATTGAATTGCAGGAGGATGAAGATGGTATGGTGGCTATTATGCTACACTCTGGCAGCAGACATCTGGGACACCAAATCTGTAAGTTTTTCCACTCTGTGGCAAGAGAACATAACCAACAATGGTTCTCTCTTGTACCAGACAACTACCAACTTGCCTTTTTACCTGTGAATAGTATGGAAGGCCAATCCTATATTGATTGGATGAATTTAGCACTGTCATTTGCTCGGGAAAACAGGAACCGAATGATGAGTGATATAACAAGAATGATAGACGGATGGGTCATCCGTTCCGGAGGTATACAACCAAAGTATTCCAGTTATATTAACTGCCATCATAATTACGCCGCTATTGAGAATCACTACGAGAAAAATGTCTGGGTTCACAGAAAAGGTGCCATTAGAGCACGTGAAGGCGATACTGGCATTATACCTGGTGCCATGGGCTCCTATAGTTATATTGTTGAGGGAAAAGGCAATGCGGAAAGTTTTACTTCATGCTCCCATGGTGCAGGACGCCGTATGTCAAGAACTAAAGCCAGAGAAAGCTTCTCGGTTGAAGAAGTAATAACAGATTTAAAAAGCGGTGGTGCTGTTCTCGGTAAGAACAGTAAAGCTGATATCGCAGAAGAATCACGCTATTCCTATAAGGATATTGATACTGTTATTGCAAATGAGCTTGATCTTATCACACCGGTAAAAAAACTTCGCACGATCGGTGTAGTTAAAGGTTGAAGCCCTTACTATTGGAAGTATATTTTACGATATATTTTACCGTTTGCTTTTCATGCTAAGGTTTCAAAAACCTGGCGGTGCCCACAGCTCTGCTGCAGGGTATACCAAAGAAACGGTCTGAACTGAAGTGTCGGAGGTTCGATTCCTCCACCGTATCTACTACGGTTAACTCAGAGGTAGAGTCTTCATTGGTAAATTCCCGTTGGGAATGGGGTTCGATTCCCCACATGCAAAAGACCTTTCAAGTCTTTCCTTTTTAAACACCTAACTCAAAGGAATTCCCTGCGTATTTCGCGGCCAACCGCAAAGTACGCAGCAGGCTTTGGCTCTGTGATTTTGAAGATACCGCATAAGTCAGCTGCGCTCAAGACAGTCAAAAGATCAAGCATATGCCTATACCTTCTAGCAGTCTTCAGTACAGTAAGTCTTGATGCTGAATCAAAGTCCCGCTAAAAAAGTCTGTGGGAATTCCTAAGAGAAAGGCACAATACTGATATTCATAAATTTTCATATTTTCTTATTCGGAGGAGGATACGTTATGCGAATAACAATTAGAGACCATGAACGCGGCATACTCTTTAAAGATGGTAACTATAGAGGCAAATTAAAACCTGGGAAACATTTTATAATACCCTTTTCTCAAACTAAAGTAGAGATTCTGGATATAACCAAACCACTTTACATTGCTGGTTATCATTTAGATATGTTCTTGCAAGATGCTGATCTATGCAGCGAGCTTGCTATTATCGATGTAACAGATAAGGAAATTGCCTTCCATTATGTCAATGATAAATTTCAAGGGATTCTGAGCACTGGAAAGTATGCTTTTTGGACACCTTTAGAAAAGCATACTTTTACAGTTGTTACGATAAGCGATCCAGAAATCCATGGTCATATAGACAAGGATCTCCTTGCTATACCACAACTTAAACCTTACTGCGGGGTATATGATATTGAGCCACATATGAAAGGCATACTATTCTTCAATAACATCCTGCAGCGTACTCTTGAGCCAGGCAGGCATTATTTCTGGCTTGGTTTTAACAAAATCGATATTACTAAGGTGGATATGCGCAAACGCGAGATCGAAATTAATGGCCAGGAAATTATGACAGA
>JBEQCC010000169.1:5536-6084 GCA_041639455.1 Pelosinus sp.
GATAAAGTGCCACTACGGTTTAATTTCGTCTGTCAATATAAAATAACCGATGCCTTAAAAGTAGTAGTAGAAGTGAAAGACTACGAGCAACAACTATACATCCTGCTGCAGCTTATTCTGCGCGAATATGTGGGAACACGTAAGCTTGACGACCTTTTAAAGATGAAACAGGAGATTGCTGCCTATGTATTAAAAGCCCTTCAAGAAAAAGGGCAGGATTACGGCGTAGAATTTTTATTTGCTGGTGTCAAAGATATTATCCTTCCTGGTGAAATTAAGGATATTTTAAATACAGTCCTTATTGCTGAAAAAAAAGCTCTTGCTAACGTGATTACACGCAGGGAAGAAACTGCATCAACCAGGAGTCTGTTAAATACCGCAAAACTGATGGAAGAAAATCAAACCCTTTTCCGTCTTAAGGAACTCGAATTCTTAGAAAAGATCTGCGATAAAATTGGTCATATTTCTTTAACTGGCAATAGCAGTCTGCTTGAACAATTGAATTCACTACTTGCCATTAAGAATTCATGAACTACATAAACAATCAT
>JBEQCC010000170.1:0-6066 GCA_041639455.1 Pelosinus sp.
ACTGTAAAGGAATTGGATTTTATGCTGTTTGAAGACGTTTATATAAATGCGAAACAATTGTTGCGAGCGGCTGCTGATACAAAATAGCCAGTGTCATAGGAACTGCAACTCTTGGCGGAAAATAGGTGAGCGCAATGACAAGTCCACAAGCGTTATTGCGGATGCCCACATTAAAAATCATCGTTTGTATAATACTCTGCGTTCGTTCTTTTAAAGCAAATGATCCTAGATATCCGACAAAGAAGCTTGCTGATACAACAAATAGGGTTACAAGTAACGTTTTTATTATGGAGCTGTCCCAATTTATTTGTGGCATTACGACAGCTGAATTAATTAGGATAACCAGAAAAAGTGCTCCTTTTGATGTAGCTCCGCCCACGCTTTTAGCAAAAGTAACACTCTTCCCTTTTGTCCAATCATGTAGAAACATACCGATGAGACTAGGCAGCGTAACCATGAGCATAAGGTCGATAACCATTTTACCATAGCTAATGTCGATGATCTGACCAACAACAATATGGAAAAATAATGGTAATACTGTAGGTACAATAAATGTATCCAGTGTAACTGCAACAAAGGATATTCCTAAATCACCTTTGATTAATGAAGTCCAGATGATTGATGTAACCCCAATTGGAATGGAAGACCCGATTAGATAACCTAACCGGATGTCAGGATCGTTGGGGTAGAAGATCATGCCAACCGCCCAAGCAGTCAAGGGTGTAACAAAATGAACTAAAATCAGCACCCATATAGGAATCCATGGCTTTTTTAGCACGGTAGTGAATTCTTTAAAACTTGTGCCTAAGGCGGTAATAAAAGTCATGTAAGCGAATAAAGCGATTACTATTTTCCGCAGAAGCGAAGAATCAGTAATAGGAAGGAAAAATCCTAAAAATAGTCCTGAAAGCACTACAATAAACATGTTTTTAGATAACCAATCATTTACTTGAATAAAAAAAATATACATTGGAACCTCCGTATAGGATTGTTATACACGTTTTCTCGTTTTTACAGGTGTAGAGTGAACCTTAAAGGTTATTTATTCTCTGGCACCATTAATTTGAGTCCTAATCCTAGAAATATAGTGCCGGTTATCCAGCGGAAATATTGCTCTAGCACTGGTTTGGCCACAAGCCAATGTCTTACAAAACCAGAAGCTCGTGCGTAAAAAACAAGTACCAATAAACCAAGTAAGAAGTATATAAAGCCATACATTAGCATCGTTAAAGCCGCAGATTCACTACTGGCATCTACGAACTGGGGGAGAAAACTCACGAAGAAAATTGCAGTCTTAGGGTTTAGCGCCGCAGTAATAAACCCCTTAAGAAACAAATTTCTCGCTAGCTCCTCTTTCGGCAATTCAGTATGATCAACAATATTCTCATTGCTTCTAATGGTTTTAACCCCAATATATAATATATAATATATATAAGGCACCAACTATTTTGATTATACTATATGCAGCTGCCGACTGCTGAAGAATAACAACCAATCCTAACGCAGTAGATACTGCATATAAAAGCTGCCCTAGGCTTGCACCAAAGGCTGAAATTAGGGCAGCTCTCTTCCCCTGCGTTACCCACGGGTAATGACATATAACGTATTGGGTCCAGGCATGATCACCAAAACAAAAGATGCTATTGTAAATAGCAGTAAACCATGCAAGTCTATGTTCATCCATCTATCTCCCTTGTGCCAAATCCGGAATAATCTACCTGTTAGATACTTACTTTCATACATTGTATTTCAATTATCCAGTTTATCACTACTATAAAAAGTAAGAAAGGTAAAATTTAGTTTGAGGAGGCATAATTGATTATTCCCATTTAATAGTTTCACAATTTTCAAATCGCGGCAATTCTCTAAAACGGTTCATAAGAGACTTTGTATCGTCTCCTTTAGCATTGTTTAAGATCCACATAGCCCTCATAAATTGAGCATGAGTAAACATTACTATAAATCCGCTTTTCATTTGACTCAAACGTTCAATGGCGATCTGAGCGCGAGACAGAAGCATAGTAAAGCTTTCGGCTTCTTCGCCGTCTATATATTCGGGATCCAGTCGCTCCCAGTATTGATTTACCCTTTCTTTGCGCTCAGCAGCAGTCGTACCGATGCAGGTCTCTGGCGATAAATAGGTAAACTCTTGTACATTCCATACCTCATGCCTGACATTAGGAAAACGTTTCATTGTCGGCTCTGCGGTTTGCTGGGTTCTTAAAAAGGGTGAAGTGATAATCAAAGTAGGTGTTTCTTGAAAGGTTAAGCTTATGCGTTTAGCTTGTTCCTGTCCATCAATAGACAAAGGAATGGTTATATGATTGTCAGTGGCTGATCCAGCATTAGCTGTACTTTCACCATGCCTTATTAACCAAACTTTTTTAGCAGCATCATCAAATTTACTTACTTCTTTTATATCTTCTTTTGTAAACAAAGCAACATCACATTCCTCTCATAAAATTTTGATAGCTTGGCAAATCTATTCAGCAACCTGCCATCAAATGTACAACAAATTCTGACTTTTTTCTTATAAAAAAACCACTTTATGAAGTCTCTTCTTATGCTGAGACTACCATAAAGTGGTTTTGTATTCAATAACTTTATTATTCTACTGTTATGCTCTTTGCCAAATTTCTTGGTTTATCTACGTCGCAGCCGCGGGTAACGGCAGCGTAGTAGGCCTTACAGAATTTTTGTTGTCTGTAACTCCATAATCTACAATATCATCGTCTACTTATTAACAAGCTTTCCCTAATTTTCTAATAAATATCATTAAATAGTCAGTATAACATTGTTGATATCACGTATAATATCATATATAATGTTATCATAAACCATCCTTTATATAGGTCGACTAAATTATTAGACGGTGATGGATTGTCTCAGCGTCAAAAGTTAATAGAGCAAATAAAGTTAAACCCAAAGGACGTTAGCTTTGAAGAACTCCATAAATATCTAGTTATAAATGGAGCGACCTGGAGAGAAGCTAAAGGTGGTCATAGATACTATTCTTTAAATGGGCAAACCCTTGCAGTTCCAAGGAAGAACCCTATCAAAGCTATATACGTTAATAAAGCTATCAACATGATTGAGGGAGAGGAAAACTAAAACCTCCCCTTCTCTCATACACTATAGAGAAGAATTCGAAGCAAACTCTCATAATGGAGATACTTTAAAGAAGGTGAATACACTTACTTTCCTCCACTTGAGGAATAAAAAAGAGAAGGTGATATAATCTTGAAAAATTTAGATTATTATTTAAGTCTTAATTACCCTTTCAACACTAGACCATTGAGCGAAGATGAAGGATCTGGATGGATGGTCGAGTTCTCTGACTTCGCGGGTATAATCGGAACGGGAGGCACGATAGACGAAGCCATTAAAGACGCTCTGGAAGCAAAAAATGGGTGGATAGAAATATTACACTCAAAAGGTAAAGAGATTCCTGAGCCTAATTCAGGAAGTAAATACAATGGGAAATTTGTATTACGAATGCCAAAGAGTATTCATAAATGGGTAGATGTTACCGCAAGTTATGAAGGAGTTAGTATAAATCAATTTATAAATCATGTCTTAAGTGAGGCAAAAGGAAAACGAAAACTTATATAAATCATAACTACCCATCAAAGAGATGGTTGCACAGAGGCTTTAAGTCTCTATTACTAGCCAGCGTCTAAAGGCGCTGGTTTCATTTTGTTCAATTTACTGTGGTTTTGCCATTTTTGTTATCCCTCAAGGATATTTGTACTGCTTCAGTTTTTACCCTTAAAAGGGTCGTCATATAGTTTAAGATTGTCTAACTTACAAAAACCGCCCCTACCCTCAAGCGTTCTGAGGATGTACTTTACAAAAAAAGTTCTAAAATATCGTGCCGTGTAAGCCGCATTATAGCGTTATGCTTGCAAAAAAAGTTCTAAAATTACCCTTAACCATTTAATCAATATTTCACACAGTCAACAAAAAAGTTCTAAAATTTGATTATTTATTAAGGGATATAAAGAATCATCCATTCATATCCTTGTCACATCATGCAACCGTTTCTATTGTACTTCACAAAAAAAGTTGTCCCCTAACTAAATTCTACCTTTAATAATCTTACAAGCTTCATCTAATCTTCTCGTCACTTCGAGTGAATCATCTGTCCGTATGCTAGTCATATTACGAATCGTTTCTTTCATAATAATCTTCTCGCCTTTACTAACAAGTTCTTGAACCGCCCAATTTATACACCGAATTTGATATTCAGTTTTAGTCTCTAACAAAGCATTTAATAGTTTAAATGCTTTTAAATAATTCGCCCGATGTTCCAAAATGCTTCCAGCCTTTGATACTTTTAATAGACGTGCTTTAGTTATCCGTTGTGGTTTCCCTTGTTGCATTAATATGGTCGCTCTAGCATTGTTGATTCTATCACACATATTTTTGTTTAGTTCATCCCAATCAATATCTCTATATTCAAAAGGAAGTTTAGATAACGCTTTAGGCATATTCTGGTTAAACCACTCTCTATCGTTTTTTCTTATCCATTGAAATTCTTTTGTTGCCATATCTTGAATTCGTTTTCGGGTTATATCAGGGTGTTCAGTGAGCAAAGACATAATAACAGCTTTATAAGGCTCTTTCTTTGACATATCCACCTTATTCTTATATTTATGCTTATTCGGCAATCCATATTTAGCAAGATACTTTGATATACCTATCTTTTTAAGTACTTGTTTTTCCGAAAGTTGTTCACGTTGAGCCATTTCCTTTACCTTATTCTCAAAAACATGACCATAAGATAAAACCATATTATATTTAGTTCCATCATCGGTGCCGATATGTCGAGTATATTCAAATCCACATTCACAAGAAAATACGCCATAACGAACATTATTAAAATTTCTAAGTATGCATTTTTCGATAACCCTCTGCTTATAATGGTTTGCCAATGGATTTAAACAAAGCCAAGGAGCATTACCGAACGGATTATATACAGTGTCAGCATTTTGAAATCCTTTAAAGCTTTTAAATAAAAAAATAGTGACTAATAATTGCTTAATTGGATGGCGGAAACATTTTCCTCTTAAAGTTTTCGCAAGCCAATTTTGTGTCCCTGCTTCAATACCGCAACTTATATCACCTAGAAAATCTTCCCCGTAATAACTTATAAAATCTATTTTAATTTTTCCATTCTGCCTTCTTCCACCCTCCCAACAATACCCCAGTTCCGTAAGCTTCACTTGATATTTTTGTTTCACTTCTTCTAACTCAAATAATGCTTTACTATTTAAAATATCCCACGCATTAATCGCAATTTGCCAATGATTCTCAAATAGTTCATTATTCACTACTGGATTCTTATCTATAGTATATTTCTTATTAATCATAGATGAGTCAAGGGCGAGAAAACTTCTTCTTTTTCCAGAATTATCACTTACACCCAATAATCCAACATCATAAGTTACTTCTTTGTGATGAGGACAAACTTTTATTCCAGGAATTTGGTGTTCACGGTGCCAATAAGGTTCTCCGAACATTCTTGTATCCAATTCAGCACACTTTGGACAAAATCGAGGAAACTTCCACTTTTCTATTTGCTCATAATCTAGTCCAGCCAACGTTATTTTATCAGTTCTTTCCTTGAACAACATATTTTGAAGTAGCTGTTGATACATTTTTTCCCCTGAATAAGTTACATATAATTGAAAAAGAGTATGTTTCTCTATTATTCTTTCTGGTGTATAGGCAAATCTCAAAGGAGTATTACTCACTAATTTAATAATATCATTCGGTAAAACATCAGAAGGCACTGCCCCCCCTTGATATATTTTTTTCATGACATGATTATAACCAAATCCTTCAAGACGTTGAAAGTACCTTGCTAAAATGCTATATACTGTTTCGTTAGGATATGGAGTAGGGAAATACCCATTAATCATAAAATCGCTCCGTCTATATTACGCCAACTTAGGAATTATTAAATCTGATACCTCACAACTAGAAGAATTCTCTTCAATTTTAACTGCATCTAGCATTGGTTGTATTAATTTCAAATTATCTCGAATAATAGTTCTAATTAAG
>JBEQCC010000171.1:0-6056 GCA_041639455.1 Pelosinus sp.
AAGCTTCCAGAACATTAGGGTATGGAATTACCGGAACCTTTTTCAGGGTAGATGCAAAAATGATAGCTCCCTCCATTATCGCGGCGGCTGCACTCGTGTTTGTCGATATGGTCAAAGAACTCCCGCTTACTTTGATTCTGCGGCCCTTCAATTACAATACGCTTGCAACGAAAGTTTATGAATACGCATATGACGAGCGTGTCTATCAAAGTGCTCCGGCAGCGCTGATTATTATCGCCGTATGCTCTGTGGCGGTGCATTACCTGAACAGGATAGAAAGGGAGTGAACAGGTTGTTTTTGGAAATGAAAGGAATCTCGTTTAAATACAGCAATACGGAAACGGATATTGTGAAAAATTTCGGCCTGACTGCCGAACGGGGAGAGATAATCGCCGTCGTCGGGCTGAGTGGCAGCGGCAAAAGCACCGTGCTGCGTCTGATCGCCGGCCTTGAGCTTCCCTGGCGGGGATGTATCCGCATCAATGGCCGGACAATGGTGGATAATTCTGTTTTTGTTCCTCCGGAGAAGAGAAATGTGGGCATGGTATTTCAAGATTACGCCTTATTTCCGCATTTAACGGTGTATGCCAATATTGGCTTCGGGATTACCGGCTTGGCCGAACAGGCACGTTCAGCAAGAATATTTGAACTTTTACGCTTGATTAATATGACCGAGTTTTCCAAGCGGTATCCGCACCAGTTAAGCGGCGGGCAGCAGCAGCGGGTGGCGGTTGCCCGCGCGCTGGCTCCCAGGCCGCATCTCCTGCTGCTTGATGAACCGTTCAGCAACATCGACGCCGGACTGCGGCAAAAAATGCGTCAGGAAATACGGGGTATCCTTAAAGCGGAAAACGCCACCTGCATCTTTGTTACGCATGACCAGGCGGATGTGGCTGATATGGCCGATCGTACGATCCAAATGTGAGTTGCCCGGGCGGGAATAGTGTCGTATGCTTATCGCCATATTTTTATATCGGCATTTATCGCTCCGGCAATTTGCCATGACAATTTAAAAACAGGGGTGGCACGTGACAGCGAATACCATCTCATTTAAAATAAATTTTCAGGTCTATCGAGGATCGGGCTTGACTTATTTTATATTGCATTTCCTTACCACGCACATATCCACGCGTTATGATAGCGGGATCAACATTTAGCTTTTTCGCTAGTCAGCTTTGATATATAGCTCTGGTTCCACAATTCGATATATCGGTACACTTCTTGCTTCAACAACTTTACGAACTCGGCATTTCCCTAATAGTTGCTCAATAGATACTCCTTTTTCTACTGCTATGCTTTCAGTAATTTGAGAGATGATAGGAGTCACTGTTTCATAAAAATGCCTTATACCGTTGTTGGAATACATGTCTAACATGTCGATACTTTTTATTATGGTATTGGGTATATGTTTGTTTGTGTGTGAGAAAGGCTTATTGGCACTTAGGACTTGACTTTAATTAGCTGGTCTACGTTTCTTCTATACTCATTTTCTTCAAACTCTGGATTGGTTTTTAAACCTTTACGACCTCTTTGTAGAATTATTCGCTTTTCGGCCTGCATTTTTTGCAACAAATTACGCACCTGATTTTCAGGTATTGCTAAACGTTCAGCTAGAGATCGTCGGCCAATCGAATAATTTTGATCATTTGCTAAATTAATTTCATCATAGATTCGTTTGACAAGTTCTTCTTCCGTTTCTTTTGTTGAAAAATCATTCTTATAATTAACCTTAAATTCATCTGGCAAAATATCAATATCGGGTGGAATATCTGGACAAATATTTACTAGGTATTCAACTACATTTTGTAATTCGCGAATATTTCCTGGCCAGCTATACTCTAACAGACAAGAGGCTATCTTCTTGAAATATTGTTCAGCATCCTCCTCATCACTTCTATGCGTATTATTTTTATAAAAAGCCTTTGCTAATAATAAAATATCCTGTCCCCGCGTTCGAAGCGGCGGAACTTTAATAGGCAAAACATTTAATCTGTAATAAAGATCCTGCCGAAATTGTCCCTTTTCAATCAAATCTTTCAAATCACGATTTGTCGCCACAATCACTCTAACATCAATAGGAATCAGTTTTGAACTGCCAACTCGCCTTATCTGTTGTTCCTGCAAAACACGCAGCAGCTTCACTTGAAATGCCAAAGGAGCATCCCCTATTTCATCAAGAAAAATGGTTCCTTTATGTGCTTCTTCAAATAATCCCGGAGCCCCACCACGCATTGCACCAGTGAAGGCTCCTTCTACATAGCCAAATAACTCTGACTCCAATAAATTTTCCGTTAACGCTGCAAAATTAACAGCAATAAATGGTCCACTATTGCGTGGTGAAGCATTATGGATCCCTTGTGCAATAATCTCTTTCCCCGTACCACTTTCACCTTGAATTAAAATCGTTGAACTTGATAACGCCATTTTTTCGGCAATAGCCAGCATCTGTTTAATTACCGTACTTTGTCCAATCACCTGGCAAAGTCTATATTTAGCAAACTTCTGTTCCTGAATCAGCTTGCGTCGTACTGACTCTTCCAAACGCCTAATTTCTGAAACATCTTTGAATGTATAAATCCGACCAAGCTCAAAATTCTCCGGATGCATGTAAGCCATATTAACGATCAAATAATGTTGATTTACCATTACCAAAGATTCTCTTATATTGTTTTTTCCATCCAAAATATATAATAAATTTGTATTTGTTATTTGATTTACTGAATGTCCGACTGCCTGCTCTGCTTTTATATTTAATAACCTTTCAGCAACTGGATTAATTACAGAAATTTTTTCACAACTATCAATTACAATAATTCCATCATGTACCGTATCAATTACAGTTTCAAATTGAGCCCTAATTTTATTACTTTCATAAATTATCTGGTTGTCATTTTTAATTAAACGAATGATATCCTGTACATAATTCGCTGATAAGAAATCCGCATACAGCTCCAATAAATTCAACTGAATTAGTATTTCTAGCAAAGTTGTAATATCGATTAATCGTGTTTTTATATCAATAACCTCTTCAACAAAATCTGGAACAAGTTCTTTTTCACCAGGAGTTACCGCTATTTTTAATCTAGGATAATTTAAAATTTGAGGTGAATACGGATAATAATTAATATGGTTAATCCCCAATGTCTGTAACAATGCAATTGTTTGATTTGTACTGGATGCCAAATCATTAACCAACAGTACATCCGTACCTACTGGAATCTCAAATAATTTATTTACTTCGTGATAATTTATCGATCGTCGTGCAACTAATATCGGACAAGTTTTATTCACATGAGATTTCGACCGTTGATATGCAGCTTGACTAGAAAATAAAACGAGATCGGCTTCAATGTTAGTGGTCAGTAGATTGCCTTCTATATAATAATTATTAACATGAACTCTGTTACCTAACAATCGATGCAATTGCTCACGAAATGCTACGGATGTATTTTGCCCCATGGCAATTACGGCTAGATTTTTCATTAAATGCTCCTCTCTAAAAAGGGAAATGTAAAGGGTTGAAGAAAATCATCACCCTTTACATTTCCCTTTTGTCATTAAGAAGTCCTCTCTTCTCATTGAAAACTCACTAAAATAAAATTATTGTATTGCACAGGAAGAACAAATTGATTCTTTTTTTTTAAAAAATATTGGCATGAAATTTGCATTTGTAAGCAAATGTACAAAAATTTATAAGGAGGCTACATCATGAAACAAACAAACAACTCTACTCTACAAGTTCCCTGGACCGGTTACCTAGCATTCTTAGTCGCTATTTTATTATTCTCTGGTATTTTCTCATCAAGTGACGGTTGGTTGAAAGCTTTCGACTTCAACGTACTCAATGGTTCTTTCGGTAAAATCCAGGGGGCCGATAAAGCTTTCACATTTCGTGGTGTAGGCGGCAGCGGTGCAAGAGATGGTTTCTTATTCGCTCTTGAATTAATTCCAGCCGTTATACTCGCTTTAGGTCTTGTAAATGTCATTGATGGTCTTGGCGGATTAAAAGCAGCACAAAAATTAATGACGCCTATATTAAAACCACTATTAGGTGTTCCAGGAATTACAGCATTAGCAAATATCGCCAATATGCAAAGTACAGATGCCGCTGCTGGCATGGTAAAGGAACTAGTAGATGCTGGGCAAATAAGCGATGAAGAGCGTTCTGTCATCATATCTTATCAAACTAGTGCCAGTGCGTTTATTACCAACTACTTCTCTTCTGGAGCAGCTGTTTTTAGTTTTATGCTCGTACCTATTATTGTTCCAATTATTGTTATGTTTATCTTTAAAATCATAGGTGCAAACTTAATGCGTTTATATTTAAAAATCGTTTTAAAAAAGCCATTGATAGGAGGTATTAATCATGACAACTAAAGAAATTACAGAAAATAAAAATATTCTTGATTTATTTATTGAAGGAGCTAAACGTGGCTTTACGATTGGAACCACCAGCCTCTTACCAAATGTTGTGATGGCTTTTGTTATTATTCGCATTTTAGAAGTAACTGGATTATTAAAACTAATCGGTATTGTCTGTTCACCAATCATGGCTTTATGGGGACTGCCAGGAGAAGCAGCTACCGTTATCATCACCTCCATAATGAGTATGGGCGGTGGGATTGGCGTTGCAGTAAGCCTTTATATAAGCGCACATTTAGATGCTACTCAAGTAACAATGATTGTACCGGCAATTTATCTAATGGGAAACCCTGTACAAAATATCGGGCGCTGTTTAGGGATTGCTGGTGTCAACACGAAACATTACGTCGCTATTTTTTCTATCTGCGTAATAAATGCACTTCTATCGATTTGGGCTATGCGATTTATTTTAATGTTTTTTTAAGCACTGAACAAAGAATTAAACCAGTATATACAATTTATAAGGAGGACATATTGATGTCTAAAACCCAACCATTTTTCACAATATTACGCAATGCAAATATCATAGGGCCAGACGAACTAGGACAACAGGATATTCTGATTGCCGGTACAAAAATTGCTGCTATCGGCAAAGATTTAGTACTTCCTCAAGGCTATGATAGTCAGGAAATTGACTTGACTGGATACACTATACTTCCTGGTTTTATTGACAGCCACGTTCATATGATTGGTGGCGGCGGCGAAGGCGGCTATGCAACCAGAACCCCGGAAATTATCCTTTCTAAAGTTACAACGTCTGGAATCACTACTCTGGTTGGCTGCCTTGGAACCGATGGTACAACACGTCACATGGAAAGTTTACTTGCCAAAGCCCGTGGACTTGAAGAAGAAGGACTTTCCACTTACATTTACACTGGCGCCTACGAAATTCCTACACCCACTATTACAGGCAGTATACGCAAGGATATCATAATCATTGATAAAATTATCGGTGTCGGTGAAATCGCCATGTCAGATCATCGTTCAGCACAGCCAACAAAAAGTGATTATCAAAAACTAGCTGCGCAATCAAGAGTTGGCGGTATGTTAAGTGGTAAAGCTGGCATTATAAACATGCATCTGGGCGATGGAACTGATGGTATGAAGCTCTTATATGAAATTACAGCAAATGGCGAGCTCCCAAAATCGCAATTTCTACCCACTCACGTAAATCGTAATGCCAAATTACTGGATGAAAGTATAGAATGGGCTAAGCAAGGTGGCATCATGGATATTACCTCTGGTGTCAGGCCGGCCAGTGGATCAGCTAAGGCAATCAAACCTAGTGCGGCTGTAAAAAAAGCGTTAACTGCAGGTGTTCCATTAACACAAATTACAATGAGTTCTGATGGCAACGGCAGCATGCCAATTTTTGATGTGAAAGGCTCTACCATCGGTGTCGGTGTCGCAAGTCAATCTTCCATGCTCGAAGAAGTTCGTGATATGGTGCAAAACGAAGGTATAAGTATCAGCAATGCCATTCAAATCGTCACTAGTAATGTGGCAAAAGCTTTAAAATTATGGCCAGAAAAAGGAACGATTGCAGTCGGCTCCGATGCTGATATCATTGTAATTAATAAAGATTTTAACTTAACAAATGTTTGGGCCAAAGGACAATATATGGTAAAAGACAG
>JBEQCC010000172.1:0-6047 GCA_041639455.1 Pelosinus sp.
TAATAGTATTGTCGCTGGTGTTGTCGCAGCGTGACGCGATTGCTCTACGGCAAGGGACATGGCCGCATCCGTTGCTACCATAGTTTCAAAAGTATATCGTGGCTGAGATCGGTTCACCAGCATTCGTGTACGGGCCAGCTCCTTACTAAGCCGCTTAATTTCGGAAACATCATGAACGACCCCCACACTGCCACATAATTTACCTTTAATAATAATCGGCGAGACACTTGCTAAAACCTCCCGGTTGCCTGGTCCCACCTTTAAGGGAATTCCACGTACCGCATCCAAAGTCTTCACCACCTGCAAGTGCATACTCTCTCCCTCTCGGATATCCACAGTAGACAACTTGCCAACTACTTCTTCCTTAGGCATCCCAATGACTTGAGTATAAGCCTGATTCACCATAATAATTTTTCCCTCTTGATCTGCCACTGAAATAGCATCCTGGGTAACATCAATAATTGTTTCTAAAAATTTCTGCATTTCATTTCTGGAGGTAAGTTCTTCCGTTAGCTGCTCTACTTCGGTAAATTCTCGAAACACTGCAGCCACACCCACAATTTGATCTTTTTCATCCCGCAGTGGAACGCGATTCGTAACAATGTAAGTTTCACCGATCATTTGCTTTTGATTCAGTTCAGCAACTCCAGTCTCCAATACAAAATCGACACGGCTGCCGATAATAACATCTCTTGCAAACTGTCCATATGCATCTTGTACAGGTATGCCCAATATCCTCTCTGCTGCTATGTTAATAAGAATAATAACGCCCATTCCATTGACAACAATCATTCCATCACTCGTTGAATTAAAAAGATCTCTCATTTGACGGCTACCAAAGTCCCATGCAGTTTGAAAAGCACTTTTATCTATACATTTCATATTCTCTCCCCCGCACTAATAATATATAGTACCAGAAATGAGATCCATAACATTAACCCTGATAAGCGAATATTTCCATACTAATTTATAAATTCCTGTTTCATTTGTAAATTAATCTAAACAAGTACGCAATTTTATGCATTGTAATATGCAAAAAATTACGTACTTGTTTAGTCATAAGTCACATCTTCTTTCTATTTGGAACTAGGCTTTCCATTTACTAACCGATTATATGCTTGGCCCCTGCTGCTATTGCCAGTTCGTTCGATGCAGCAATGCCAGGTTTCTTTGCAAAAATTTTTTTAAATGCTTCCATAATTCGTGAAGTATCCACTATATAACCAAGAGCTGCATTGAGTGCCCCTAAAGCAACCATATTTGCCATTCTTGCATCTCCCAAGGAATTAGCAATTTCATTAGCAGGTACATTGTATGTCCTAATATCGTCTCGTTTGCTTTGTCGATCAATTAAAGAACTATTTAACACTAGGATCCCACCGGAAGACAAATAAGACTCAAACTTTTCGAATGAAGGTAAATTCATCGCCACTACTGCTGTAGCTTCCGTGACAATCGGGCTGCCAATTGGCTCTTGAGAAATAATAACCGAACAGTTTGCTGTACCTCCCCGCATTTCTGGACCATAAGAAGGAATCCAGGAGACATGCGCCCCCTCAAGCATTCCTGCGTAGGTCAACAATTGTCCCATAACCATAACACCTTGCCCGCCAAACCCTGCTAGAATCATTTCGTGAGTCATGTTACTCTCCTCCTGCATCTTTAAATACACCTAAAGGATATTGAGGTATCATATTTTTTTCCAGCCATTTGACTGCGTCGACAGGTGTCATGCCCCAATTGGTGGGACAGGTAGATAAGACTTCTATCAAACAGAAACCTTCCCCATTGTTTTGCAACTGAAATGCTTTTTTGATAGCAGCTTTTGCTTTAGCCATATTTGATGGATTATTAACGGCAACCCGGGCAATAAAGCGGGTGCCTTTTATCGTGGACAGCATCTCGGAAATACATAAAGGATTTCCAACCTGATTCACATTGCGCCCGTAAGGTGAAGTCGTCGTTACTTGATCTACTAATGTAGTAGGAGCCATTTGCCCGCCAGTCATCCCATAAATGGCATTGTTTATAAATATAGTCGTAATCCTTTCTCCCCTGGCAGCAGCATGCACCACTTCAGCACATCCAATCGAAGCAAGATCCCCATCACCTTGGTAGGTAAATACGATGGAATCTGGACATACTCTTTTTACGCCTGTTGCTACTGCAGGCGCACGACCGTGAGATGCTTGAATTATGTCAAAATTAAAATAATCATAAGCCAAGACTGAACACCCTACTGGGGCAACGCCAATCGTTTGCTTGCGGACTCCTAATTCATCAATAACCTCAGCAATGATTCGATGAACAATCCCATGCTGGCATCCAGGGCAATAATGAAAAGGAGTATCAGTTAACGATTCTGGTTTTGCATAAAGTTTAGAACTCATTTCACTGCCTCCTTTTCTCTCACGATCAGGTTGATTGGAGTATCTATTTCTCTGGAGCTCGGCATCATACCACCCATGCGCCCATAAAAATGGACTGGTTTCATTTGTCTTGTGGCAAGACACACATCTTCTATCATTTGTCCGGCACTAAGCTCTGTCACTAAAAATGCTCTTGTTTGTTCAGCCAATGTGAATAATCGTTCACTAGGAAATGGCCACAGACTTATCGGTCGAAAGAGCCCCACTTTAAGTCCATCTCGTTTAGCCATTTCAACAGCGGATCTAGCGATCCTGGAGGTAATACCATAAGCCACTACGATTAATTCCGCATCTTCTACGCTAAATTCTTCCCAGCGGCATTCTTGTTTTATTATCCTTTGGTACTTATTCTGAAGATGGATATTATGTGCTTCTAGTTGCTCTGGCTTAAGATATAAAGAGTTAATGATGTTAGGCTGTGTTCGTTCTCCCAGCCCATTAGCAGCCCAAGATTTTTCCTGTAGAACAAAAGGTTTTTCTTCAAGCTTCACTGGTTCCATCATCTGTCCAAGAGCACCATCACCAAGCAGCATTACCGGATTGCGATATGTATCCGCTAAATCAAAGGAGAGTATTGTTAAATCTGCCATTTCTTGCACAGAGTTGGGAGCCAGAACAATATTTCGATAATCACCGTGCCCTCCACCTTTCGTAGCCTGAAAGTAATCTGCCTGAGACGGTTGAATACTGCCAAGTCCAGGGCCACCCCGCATAATATTAACAATCACACAAGGAAGCTCTGCTCCGGCGCAGTATGAAATACCTTCTGCTTTCAAACTTATACCTGGACTAGATGAAGAGGTCATAACACGCGCTCCTGCGCCAGCAGCACCATATACCATATTAATGGCCGCAATTTCACTTTCTGCTTGCAAGAATACTCCCTCAATCTGAGGCATTCTCTTTGCCATATATTCCATTAACTCGGTTTGTGGCGTGATCGGATATCCAAAGTAGTATCTGCAGCCAGCAACAATAGCGGCTTCGCCGATAGCCTCATTCCCTTTCATTAGTCTTGTTTCAGACATATTCACCACTCCCAATCTATTTATAAATTTCAATTACCACATCCGGACAAGCCTTAGCACACATGATGCAGCCTATACACGCAGAATCATCGGAACAAGTTGCTGGGTGATAGCCCTTGCTGTTTAGAGAATCACTAATTACTATGATATTCTTTTTACAGGCAACAACACAAAGTCCACAGCCTTTACATCTTTCTTGATTAAATACCGGTCTTGGCATAATTTATTCCTCCTGTTTCCCATACCGATTTTCTCTCCGCCTTATACTCTAACTAATTTTGTTGGATCTACGCCATATGCCTAGCTTTTCGGCACCTTTGATTAACTCTTCACGAAAATTAGGATGAGCAATTCCAATAATCCTTTCTGCCCTCTCCCAAGTTGATCGTCCAGCCAAATTCGCCATTCCCCACTCTGTTACAAAATAGTGAGCTTGTGTACGCGGGTCTGTTACTACTGCATTTGTGGGTAAATCTACGACTATCCTCGATTTCATTAATCCAGTCTTTTTTTCAATGAAGGTAGAATTAAAGCAGATAAAGCTTTTTCCGTCTTTGGACAAATAACCTCCGTTCAAGAAATCAAGCTGTCCGCCCGTGCCGCTGATCTGACGAGAACCCGATGTTTCAGCTGTCACTTGTCCTAAAATATCAACTTCAACGCAGCTATTAATGGTAACAAGATTATCAATATTCGCCATCACATTTGGATCATTCGTATAATCAATTGGATAGGAGGCTAATCCACTATTTCCATCAACCCAATCATATAATTCTTGGCTTCCGGCACAGAAAGCCCAAGCACCTTTTCCTTTATCAACGTTTTTATATCGATTAGTAATTTTGCCTGCTTTCGCCATTATCAAATAGGCATCCACTAACATTTCTGTGTGTATAGCCAAATCTTTTAGATCAGACTCAGCGATCATTGTACCTACCGCATTGGGTAACCCCCCCACGCCCAATTGAATTGTAGATGCATTATTTATTTCTTTTATAATCAACTTAGCAATTTTCCTATCTGTATCTGTAGCTTCCGCAGATTGAACGACTGGCAAATCTGGATTACTACTTTCTACTATGTAGTCAATATCACTAATGTGAATACAATTTTCTTGTCCTCCCAAAGCAATCGGTAATTTTTCATTCACCTCTAGTATGATAATTTTAGCTTTTTCACAGATCGCTCTGGATGCAGAGTTAGTGAGCGAAAAATTGAAGTATCCATGTTTATCCATTGGGGCCACTGAAAACATTGCTACATCTACTTCCAAACTCTTACGATAAAATAATGGTTTATTGCGATAAATCATAGGTATATAGTTGCACAGACCTCGATCACTCAATTTTCTCTCATAGGGG
Organism: Pelosinus sp.; assembly: GCA_041639455.1. Taxonomy (GTDB): domain Bacteria; phylum Bacillota; class Negativicutes; order DSM-13327; family DSM-13327; genus Pelosinus. The sequence goes on from JBEQCC010000172.1 coordinate 4,819, forward strand.
CTAAAGTGCCAGCTATTATAAAAGAAATGTTCTCTTTCATGATCGGCATTAACAATTTCTAAAGGCCTTAATGAAAAACCTCCTCTTACTTTCACATTAACTAGTTCATTTTTTCGTGCTGCCAGCGCTTTATCTAAAGCCACGGGTTGGGCTAACGTAAAATTATAATCAACCCAATCACCAGACTGAACGACTTTAGCTGCTCTTTCTGCCGTGGTCAATTTAGTACGATATTCTTGTATATAATTCATTTGTTTCCTCCATAAAATTTATTCCAGCCTGGTTTTTTAAGAATTATCTTCTAGCAGGTGATAAAAAAGTACTGCGCACTTTTCCTAATATATCAATCCGCCGCTCAGCTAAAATGTCAGCAGCCTTATAAGTAGGTATATTATCCCGTTTTGAAATAGCAATAATTTCTTCAATATTCCGATAAATAATTTCAACAGCTCTTAAGGCTCGTTCTTTATTGTAATCACCATTCAATTCATCTGCTATATTAATTACCCCTCCAGCATTGATGATATAATCAGGAGCATACAAGATCCCTTTACTATGAAGCAGATCTCCATGACGATTTTCTCCAAGTTGATTATTAGCGGCACCTGCAATAATACGACACTTAAACTGTGGTATGGTATGGTCGTTAATGATTGCTCCAAGAGCTGTCGGAGCAAAAATATCACATTCTACACCATAAATAGCATCGGGATTAACCGCGGTCGCTCCCAATTCTTTTACTACACGTTCCACGTTGTGCTCATTAATATCAGCTACAATAAGATCAGCACCTTCTTGGTGCAGATGCTTAGCCAGATAATAACCCACATGACCAAGTCCTTGAAGTGCCACTGTTTTTCCTTTCAACTGTTCACTTCCCCAAACCTCTTTAGCACAGGCTTGTATGCCTTTTAATACCCCAAAAGCAGTGACTGGAGAAGGGTCGCCACTAGATCCGGCTATAGCTCCTACGCCATTAACGTGCTTTGTTTCCTGGCTCACAATATCCATATCCTCGACACAGATTCCTACATCCTCCGCAGTGATATAACGCCCATTGAGACTTTCAACAAATCGGCCGAAGGCTCTAAACAATGCCTCGCTTTTATCTTTTCTTGGGTCGCCAATAATGACTGTTTTACCTCCACCAAAATTAAGACCTGCTGCAGCGTTTTTAAAAGTCATGCCACGAGCTAGTCGCAATGCATCAATAACAGCTTCTTCTTCAC
>JBEQCC010000173.1:0-2659 GCA_041639455.1 Pelosinus sp.
CTCACCAAGAAGAAGTAAAAGAGTCTTTAACTTTTTTATTAAAGAAGCGTGATCAATATGGAAAAGGTAGATATTTTTTTAGATATCCACCCGATGAAAAAATATCTGTAAAATTAAAAACCGAAGTTGAAGAAATTAGAAGTAATGCAATAAGAAGTGCAGTGAGAAGTTCAATAGATGGTGGGTTTGCTTATGAAGAACAAGAACTTCAAGTGGAAAAAAATATACATACTGCTCTTGAGAGTAAGATTCAGCAATTAACAATGAATGGACATAAAAGATACCGTTCCGTACTTATGGTTTGTGGAGATACTTATTCAGCTATACTCCATGAAGAGGAGGAGAACAGAATATGTAAAGAAATGTATGGTGATTCGAACAACGTTCTAAAAAATGTTTATCATGATATTTATATTGGGGAGATTGAGATAGCAAGAGAACTTTTAAAAACACTTTAGTAGAGTGTTTTTTAAATGAATATTGCTTGCAACGGCGATGCTAACAATAACAAAATAACTACATTTCGTAAGTGAATTTTAAAAGAGGTGGTGATTTAAATATGGGAAACTCAATAAATGATAAATTAGAGTTGCCAAACGAACAAAAACGTAAAACGATATTTGTACTCTCGGCAGATTGTAAAATCAAGCGTCACAGAGTCAAAAAGAAAACTGCATAGCAGCCAGAAAAGAGCGTAAAGCCTGCTGGATTTAACTCACAAGAGTATTTTTCTTGTTGTAGTTATCTAGTGGGCTTTTATTTTATGAAAAAAATTATGGAGGTATGAACATGAACAATATATCAAAACAAGTATTCACTTTGAAAGATGAAAATGGAAAGGAGCTGCGTTACACGGTCAGTGGATCAGGTCAGCTTATACCATTAATTGAAACAGTTAAGGAAAAAGAAGAACCTTGGAAGGCTATCAATTCGATTGCTGAAACCTGCAAGATATTACAGTTGTCGCGTAATACATTAATGAGGCTAATTTATGCTGGTGAACTAAAGGCAATTAAAGCGGGTGTGAAGCGGTGGCTAGTGCCAGCGTGGGCCATAGAAGAATTTATAAAACTGCCTAGATAATGGTCGTAGTACCTGTCCAAAAAGAAAAACCACCTAGTTGATTAGGTGGCACGTAAGAAAGGTGGTGCTTTATATTTCAATTGCTTTAAATTTTAGCATGTTAGATCAGATAAAACAAGTAACCGATACTAAAGAATTATGCCAGCAGTACATAGGGCTAGATTTTAAAAAGAAAGGTAATAGGTATTGGACTCTTTGCCCAATACATAGCGAGAGTACGTCTAGTTTTTGTCTGTATCCTGATGGAAGGTTATATTGTTTCGGGTGCGGTGCTAAAGGCGATGCGTTCGACATCATAGGGGCAGTAATGGGATTATCATTACCAGAAGTATTAAAAATGGTAGCTGCTGATTATGGTCTAGTTAGTGATTATAGCACAGACCAAAGGCGAGAGATTAGTTGTAAGATCACAGCGCAACGTAAACAAATCAATTTAATAGAAAGGTATCGTCAGCAAGTAGAAGCTTGTTATATATACCTTTTAGGCAAGTATTGGGAAACAAAAGCAATCGAGCAGAGCGTAAAAAAAATATCTGATTTAAATAATAATTATGTAGTGGCTGCTTTTGAGCTACAGCCAATTATAAACGGTATATTGGACTTATTATCTAGCGAAGACATAGAAGAACAGTTTAAGGGGTTACTATGGGCCAAGGAGGTGAAATTATGGAAAGAGCAAGCATAGAAGATTATGCAAAGTTACTAGCAAGTAAAACGCCGGAGCAATTGGCAGCAGTTGGGCTAGGAGAAAAGAAAAAGGTAGCATCAATCAATGGCGTATTTACGCCAGTAGCTGAACCAGACCAAAGTAAATGGGAAGAACCGATAACCTTTGATGATTGCGAATTACCTCTGTTCCCTGTTGAGGTATTCCCCCATTGGATGGGGGATTTCTGCAAAGATGTTGCTAAAAGTATGAAGACACCAATAGACCTTGCTGGATGCATGTGTTTATCGGCACTCTCCCTGGCAGTATCCAAAAAGTTCAAGGTACAGGTTAAGGCTGATTATGCAGAACATTTAAATATATGGACATTAACATTATTAGAGCCTTCAAATTGCAAAAGCCCTGTTGCTAAATTAATGGTAGAGCCTATTCGGGCTTATGAAAAAAGACAACAAGAGCAAGAGCGCATAGAGATAGCGCAAGCTAGAGAAGTTTATGATACTAAGAAACGTCAATTAGAAACATTAAAAGGCATCATGGCAAAGCCTAAAAAAGAAGGCGATCCATCACTAGATTATAGTGAAATAAAGCAATTAGCAGCAGAGTTAGAAGAAGAAAAAATTCCCACAATTACACAAATGCTAATGTCTGATATTACCACAGAGCAATTAATTACTGCCTGCTATGAGCAGCGGGGAAATAAAATAGGGGCATTGACTGGTGAGGGACGGATTATATTTGATAATTGGACTCGATACGGTCAAGGCGGTTTAAATATTAACTTTTACCTTTCAGCCTATTCAAATGAATATTATACAGTAGACCGAAGGGGTAGGCATGAGATTATCAACGAACCTGCCTTGGTGATGGGGTTGGCTGCACAGACAGACGTACTGGTTGGCATAGAGA
>JBEQCC010000173.1:2669-6040 GCA_041639455.1 Pelosinus sp.
GTGGTTTATTGGCAAGGTTCTTATACAGTTACCCCAAATCATTAATTGGCAGTCGTGATTTTAGTATTGATTATGAAATTCAATCTACAGCTAAGAGCCAATATTTCTTCAATTTAGCTGATTTGCTAGCAGTGCCGCTGCCGGATGAATGTTATACCTTTACTTTATCCAGTGAGGCAAAGACAGTCTATATTGGCTATCGACAACAATTAGAGCAGGAATTAAAAGAAGGTGGCAGTTTAGAAAATTATCATAGCTGGGGTGGTAAGGCACATGGTCAATTAATAAGAGTAGCAGGGCTGTTTCATGCTGCTGAGAATGTCAAGCATCCTAGACCTTGGGAAGTAAAAATAAGCGGTACAACCATTCAGAAAGCAATGATACTAATGAACTATTTTAAAGAACATATGATAGCCATTTTTAAAATGGCCGATCAAGGACAAAGTGAAAATAAAGTTCGCAAAGTATTACATTATATTTTGTCCCAAAAGAAAAACATATTTACGCAAAGAGATATTTGCAGAAAGTTTCGGAAATGTACCAGCAAAGAAGTTGAAGAAATCTTATTGTCCCTTGAAGATAAAGGCTATATTTGCAAAAAAGCAGTTGAAAAGAAGAAAATAGGCAGGGGTAGCATTCAATACGAAATTAACCCTCTAGGGACAATGAGGACAAAAGGACAAAATTCAATTCAATGCAGTAATAGCAAGGGGTTGGAGAATTATGAAGGTGCGGACAAAATCGGGACAATAAGGGACAAAAGTGTGACAAAAGAAATAGAAGGTAGCTCAAATGTTAATTTGTCCGAGTTTTGTCCTAATTTGTCCCCGATTTGTCCCGAAAAAGAAGAGACTGCAAACCCAATAGATACGCAGGGTAAGGGCAATTTGTCCGTTTTGTCCTCATTGTCCCTAGGGGATAAAAAAGACAAGCAGAAGGAATTTGACCTACTAGAAGGTGAGATATGATGCAAGTTGTCTATGACTTACAGGAAATCGGTTATACTCTCGCTCTAAATAATGGGGCAATTAAATACCAATATACAGGTATCGGTGAGCCTGATATTAGCAAGTCGGCAGTATTATTTGCTGAATTAAAAAAAGAGAAACAGGCAGCAATTGAATATTTGCAGAGGGCAGAAGCGTTAGCTCATGCCCTTCCTGTAAAGATGAAAAACAAAGCACAAATTACTTCGAAAGTAGACAATAAAACTGTAGCGATTGAATTAGTTGCGGGGATAAGAGAACAGGCATTGTCATTAGGATGGGCAGCAGGACAATTAGAGGACTTTGCTAGAACGCTGTCGACTTTTATTCCTTGTAGAATTGGCATAATTACATTGCAGGCAATTGAAATACAGCTTTTATGGGAAGATGGCAGACCTAGAGGGTGCTTGCATCAATATAACCATGAAGTGGATTTACCATGGCTAAAACATCAAACAAAAGGAAGAGAAATAAGGGGTAGTGCATGAGTGACAAATTATACAACATTCACATGACGCGGTACATCTTAAGCATTCGGGAATCAGAAATACATGATCTTTTAAAAATGAATCCTGAGTTATGGAAATTATGCATGAGGCGAGGCAAAGGTGCTATGAGAGCAGAGAAAGAGCAAAGTAGAAAAGCGAAGGGGTGAGGGAATGGCAGGAGTTTTAATATGTTCACGCTGCACTAGTGATAAGTTAGATGTGATTGGATGGAAAGAGAATGTTGCAATTATTGAATGCTCAACGTGCAGTAAGCGGTCAATGTTAACGGGTGCTACTGTCGGACGGGTGGAGTTAACAAAAGAGCAGGTACAAGAGGCAAGGCAGGATATGGCTAAACCGTGGGTACGAGAGGGGGTATAAACACATATAGGCAGGAGGGTGAGATAATATATGCGATCAGTACAGATAGTAAAAAAAGGTCAAAGGTATATCATCAAAATTGAGGCTGATGGTCATTGTCGAGAGTATGTTGAAGGTAGCTTAGAAGCGGCCCAAACTAGGGTCAGCAGGCTAAAGCTGATGCTAGGTATTAAGTAAAGGTATATGAATTTTAAACCATATACCTTTAAAGGTTGGTGTAATCATGCATGTAGTAATACAGCAACGAAAGGAAACTAAAATCCCCAAAGGTTGTGTATATCATGAAGTGAAACAAAGAGACAATTCGCCAATGTTCTATGGTGTAGGCGAGCCGATACCAAGAGAACCAAAGTTTAAGTATGATATTAGGTTAAAGGATAAGGGGATACAGCACCACATATGCACTGTGACCTATTGGAATATTGTTGATGGTTGGGCATGTGGCTCTTTACATGATTCGATTGAGAGTCATTTGAGGTTGATGCTGCTTAAAGCGAATGGCCTGACTAAAGACCAGTGGTATTCGGATGATGGTAAGGCACTATGGAAAGAGTATGAGAGGACTAATGATTATAGCTCTGCTTATACTGAAATAGATAGACTTGCTTATTTAAAGTTCCAGCCAATAATAAACATGGTTAAAACAGAGTATGTAGTAAGCGAAGAAGGCAAGGTTAAGGCCGAGCAGGACGCAATGAAAGAGCGAGTGATTGAACAGTGGGAGCGAGAAGAAAAGGTTAAGGAGCAAGAACGTGCTGAATATGCAAGGCGGTCAAATGAGCAATCATACAAGCAGTATGAACAATTCTTTGGTGGCAATAACAGATTCACCACTACAAGCCCAGTATCAGAGGATGAGCGTAATATAACGCATGAACTTGTCCAGGCTGGTTATAAGTCCTTATCCCGCAAGTATCACCCTGATATAGGTGGAAGTCATGACTCTTTTATATTGTTGGGTAAAGTAAAAGATAAGCTTATGGGTATATAGTAATTATTTCATATACCCTGCTCATAAGTGATGGTTTGAAAACTTCCCAAATCTGAATACTTTTTTAGAGTCTCATAAAATCGATTTGCGTCAATGACCTGTCTAGTGGATGCCTAAAATTCTATTATTCTGATAGAAAAAACCTAATTTTCAAAAAGGCAAAATTATATTTTAAAAAAATCAGGACTTTTCCTGTAAAAAAATAGTAAAAAGGAAGTGTAATTGATAATGAGTCAAGTACAAGTCAGAACAGTAAATATTGCTAAAGAAGGTGTCCTCTTTTATGTTGTAGTGTGGGACGAACGTGTTTCAAAGAGTCGTGTCTTTAGGACGTTAGTTGCTGCACAGAATCATGCTAAAAGGCTTTTGAAGAAAGAAGGAACAATATTAGCTAAAGAATCGTTAGCATTAGATTAAATTAGCGCAATTACAATAAATGGTAAATGGAGGTGTAATCAATAATGACTGAGAACAGGGTAACAACTGGAAGATTTCAAAAAGGTCAAAGTGGTAATCCTGGGGGCA
>JBEQCC010000174.1:0-6037 GCA_041639455.1 Pelosinus sp.
ATGTGGCTTGAACGAAAGTGAAAGCCAGCGTCTTAAGACGCTGGCAAGTAATAAAGGCTTATAGCCGTAGTGCAAACCACCCGTTGGACGGGTGGTCATGATTGCAAATCCAATGAAAAATACAGTATCTAGGAATTTTCGTAGTTATACTTAACCACTGATTTTACGATAGTTCCAAGGGTTTTTCTTCTGTCGGTTCAGGGAGTTTTAATGCCGTTTCATATTTTTGCATTGCAGTAAGCCGTGTATCAAATTGAGGCTGGTTGTAAATCTCGGCAATCATGCGTATATCAGTGTGTCCCATGATTTTGGCAGTGGTACTCATATCCACACCATTGGCACGCATAGTAGTAGCAAAGGTTCTTCTGAGGCTATGCAGCGTAATTCCCTCGTAATCCTTCGCAAAGATGGTTTCAAAGGTTCGTTGATAGTTCCTTGGATTCAAGGGATTGCCTTTTTCATTACAAAAGAAAAGCTTTAACTCATTAGATATTTGCTTATGATTTTCTAGGATTGTTTTGCATTCCTCTGTCATGGGGATAGAACGGATACTCATTTTAGTCTTTGGTGATTACATTACTACGCCTAAACCTGGAAGAAATACGGCATTCTTTCGAATATGCTCATATTTCGCGTGTATCGAATTTACAAAGCAATCAATACAAACTATCGAATACCTAGTTTTAGTAATAATTGAACACAGGTAATACCTAAGGTTAAGGACATTGTGATACATTAATAACAGTAAAGTAGTAGTTTGGACAGGGTAATCGCTTACGAAAAAATAGAGGAATAAGCATGAATTGAGTCAAATAGCAATATCAACAGGAAAAAGGGGTTGATATTGTGACGAAGAAAAGTCTACTGGACTTTTTCACGAATATACCGGAACCAAGAAAAGGAAACGGGATCCGGCACAAACTAGAAGATATTCTAATAATTGCCGTTTTAGCGATACTAAGCGACTGCAAAACATATGTGGACATGGAAACTTTCGGTCGGGTACGTGAAGGTTGGCTACGGACGTTTCTGGAATTGCCCCATGGCTATCCTTCACATGATACATTTGGGGATGTGTTATCTGCGCTGGATCCCAAGTCGTTGCACGAAGCGTTCCGGGAATGGGTAGACACAGTGCGCGAACGCATCAGCCAGGAAGTAATTGCTATAGATGGTAAAACGATTCGCCGTAGCAAGGATGTTGTAAACGACAAGCGCCCCCTGCATGTGGTAAGCGCATGGGCCAATGAAAATCAGTTGGTACTCGGACAGTTGGCTGTAAATGAAAAGAGTAATGAAATCACAGCGATTCCCAAGCTATTGAACCTGCTTTATATCAAAGGATGCATTGTAACGATTGACGCAATGGGTACCCAAAAAGAGATTACATCCACCATTATCCAAGGAAGTGGCAATTATGTGCTACAGGTCAAGGATAATCAAAAAACATTGCGGGAAGATATTGCCTATTACCTCGAACAAGAAGTCGTCAGTCAGCCTAAAAATGAATTAAAGACGATGGGTCACTGGGCTCAAACCAAAGAAAAATGCCATGGTCGCATTGAAACTCGGACTTGCTATATCACAGAAGATATTGAATGGTTGAGCGTAAAAGATGACTGGGAGCAGTTATCGGGTATCGGTATGATTACTTCCGAACGGTTAATTGGCGATAAAAAAACAGTGGAACACAGTTATTTCATCTACAGCCAGAAAGGGGCGACAGCCGAGCAATTACTGGCTATTAGACGTAGCCACTGGAGCATTGAGAACCAATTACACTGGTCGCTCGATATGACCTTCCGAGAGGATGAAAGTCGAGTTCGAGAAGGCCATGGGGCCGAAAATCTCAATGTATTGCGTCATTTGGCACTCAATCTGGTTAAGAAAGACACCAGTTTAAAAGGCAGCATGCGGACAAAGCTCAGGTGTTGCGGCCTTGATCATAATTATCTTTTAAAAATGCTCCAACTTTCTCCGGATTAAGCTTAGGTTCGTAAGCGATTGCCCTGGTAGTTTGGATATTTACACTATCCATAAAGGAGGACTTATGGTAGAATAAAAGTATTTATAGAGATTCGGAGGTATACCCATGGAAAAAATTTTACAGCAGATATTAGAAGAACAAAAGAAAACTAACCAACGCCTAGAAAACCTAGAGGGACAAGTCAAGGAGAACAATTCATTTATTCAGGCACTCATACATCGTACGGATGAACTTGAAGCTAAGTTTGATGGTTTGCTTCATACCACTGCCACTAAGGATTCCATAACTACCTTAAACAGTAAATTCGATCTGCTCAATGACCGCCTATTTCAGCAGGAAACCGAACTGAGAACGCTAAGAATGGCAAAGTAACCACAGAAGCTATATTTTCTTTTATCTTGGGCGAATTTGAAATCCACTGGAAAGCCAGAAAATCCAGTTTGACACCTTGTGAAGCATTGATTTTCCTAGTGCCAATTATTACTAGAATAAGCTTTGACACTAACTATAGGGCAGGGCTTCAAACTCAATACAGGGCAGCTATGTAAGTCATTGCCACTCGTAGTACAATTTTATACCATCAATGATTTAGAAGTTACTCCGCAAAAATCCCCTGCCACTTCCAAGATATCTTTTATAAATTTTCATGGTTTCACCAAGGTGGACAAAAGTAGACGCCCATTTATGGGGCAGGCATATGCGGTACAACGCAAAACGCCAGCTGTGCATAGCAACGTTTACAAAATTGTATAGAGGTATAGTAAGAAATGTAGTACAATTTTTAATAATACGGGATAAGAAGCGAATTTATATTTTGCGAGGAGAAATTATTATGGCATTTGACTTTAAGAAAGAATACAAAGAACTTTATATGCCGAAAAATAAACCTGAAATTGTTACAGTTCCGCCTGTAAATTATATTGCTGTTCGTGGACAAGGAAATCCGAATGAAGAAGGTGGTGCGTATCAGCAAGCAATCGGTGTTTTATACGCTATTGCTTACACAATAAAAATGAGCTATAAAGGAACATACAAAATTAAGGGTTTTTTTGAATATGTTGTACCTCCTCTCGAAGGCTTTTGGTGGCAAGACCATGTAGAGGGCGTTGATTATTCAGATAAAAGCACTTTTAACTGGATTTCCGTGATTCGCCTTCCAGATTTTGTTAAGAAAGATGATTTTGATTGGGCAGTAGCGGAAGCAACAAAAAAGAAAAAATTGGACTGTTCCTCTGCCTCCGCTGAATTTTTAACTATTGATGAGGGATTATGCGTACAAATTATGCACATGGGTGTATTTGATGACGAGCCTGCCACCGTTGCAATAATGGATGAATATTTGAAAGAAAACGGATACGAAAATAATATGACAGAAAGTCGGTTGCATCACGAAATTTATCTTTCTGATGCAAGAAAAGTTGAGCCTGCAAAATGGAAAACAATTATTCGTCACCCAATAAAAAGACTTAATGCATTAGGGATAAAATAAGCATTCCTCCTGTAGGCGAATTAAAATAAATCTACAAAAAATTATAATTTTGTGGGTGAAGTTATGAAAATACTTGCCCTTTTGGAATTGACTCACGATATTACGAAAGGCAAATGGAAGCCGATTATCTTATGGCAGCTCGGCAAAGGAATTATGTCCTTGTCTCAGTTTGAGAAGGATATTAAAGGCATTAATCAAAAAATGTTACTTGAACAGCTTAAAGATTTGTTGAATTTTGGATTGATTACTAAACAGTCCTTTGAAGGGTATCCATTAAAGGTTGAATACTCTTTGACCGAACGTGGGCAAAAACTATTGGAAGCCATCATAATCATGCAAGACATAGGCATCGACCTTATGAAAGAAAACGGCATGTTCGATGTTTTGAAGGAGAACGGTTTTATTGACTAACATGTACTCACAATTTGTTTGCAACTTTTTCAAGCAGTACGATTTCAAGATTAGTCAGATAATCTTTGCAAAAAAAATCCCCAAGGCATTATAGTGCTTTGGGGTTCATAGGATTGCTTACAAAATAATAAACTCTCAACTTATTTTTCTGTAAGTCCTCTGTGAGGCTCGTCCTTTGACGAGTCTTTTTAAGGGTCTGGCAAAGACCTTTGTTTGCGGTGCCCTTTTTTAGTAGCGGCTATGAAGTATTTTTCACGCTAAACTCCTTTTGTATTTATTTAACCCCAATGTTTATCCAGTTTTTGAGCGTTTCGCTTAATTCCTTGGGGGATTATTCTTATACTACACCAGGTGGTTGTTGCTTACTAGGTGGACTTGGTTTGACGCTTACAAGGATTCTAATGAATTGAGAGTGAGTTCATGCAATAAAAGACTGTCACTACTGCAAGGATATTACCGTGCAATAGCGAATATAAGCAGGGAAACTAGCTTTTTTGATAGTTAAATTTTAAGCTAGGCGGAATAGGCGAAGCTAACTATCTTCTTTTTATATAACTCCTAATCCCTCACTCGCAGCTATGATTAAGAAGGAAATTGTTTATTGTTTTACATAGTGTTGCACTAAGTTTTAAGCTCGAATAATAAGAAGAAGTAGAATGATGGAGATACGAAGGCAAGGAGGTTTTAGGTTAGATGGGACGAGAGGGAATATTTAAAAAAATGACTCAAGAGGATTTTAACCAAATCATTGATGAACAACAGGATGGATTGCAAATTAACTTTAAATATTGTGATCTAAGTGGACTTGATTTATCTGGCAGAAAATTTGAAAGTGTTAATTTTGAACATTGTAATTTAAGTGGTGTTAATTTTAGTGAGACAATAATTAAGCAAGGTGAGTTTAAAAATGGTCTTTTGATTGACGTCAATTTTGAAAGAGCAGATTTATCTACCGTGGATTTTACTGGTTGCGCAATGCAAAAAGTGAATTTGTCACATGTTAGGATCGAAGGCGTAGGTATTAAAGAGAGCAACCTTGCTAATGCAAGTTTTAAGAGTGCGAATGTTGAATTTAGTAATTTAAATGTATTTAAAGATGTCAACCTAAGTGATGCTGATTTGAGTGGATCAAAGATTAGTTGGTTTTACGGAGAAAATGTTAATTTTAGGCACGCCAATTTTGATGAGTCTTCTATTATTGAGAGCCAAATGAAAGGTTGCAAATTTATGAATGCCTCTTTGGAAAATGCGGGTTTGTATTCAGTGGCATTTAGGGATTGTGAAATGCAAGAATCTGTGTTAGCTAAAGCAAAAATTACGAATGTTACTTTTGAAGATAGTACTTTAGAGAATATGGATCTTAAACAATCTGAAATTGAGTATGGGCGCTTTGTTGACTGCAATTTAGACGGCGCTGACTTTAGAGCCGTTACTTTAAGCAGTCTTAATGAATTTAGAAACGTAAGTTTAATTAATGCTGATTTCTCTGAGGCAAAGATTAGTGATAAATCTAAGCTATATGATATTAATGCAGCGGATGTAAAAGGGTTAGACATCTCTTTTTGGCAAAGCTCTGTTAAAGAGCAAGGCAATGCGGCAGTAGCATTGCAGCAAGATAAAGAGAGGCTGGCAATGCAAGAATATCAATATCGTTTAAATCTTTTTGTTGCAAGAAATGTGGGCAGTGAAGTGAACACCAAAGTTGATTGTGAAATAGCACAGATCATGCTAGAGCAAGGGTATTCCAGCCAATCAATAGAGTCAGTGATTGCACTATATTCACCTAAAGCTTCGGAGGTAGGTAATCACTCTAAGGTATACGCCAAGAATGTAGTTAAAAAAGCGGGGAAAGAGAATATGCGCAGGTAATAGTAAATAGCTAACGTCGGAGAGGTCTGCATAACAAAAGGATTCTAGTGATATGCTAGAATCCTTTTGTTATGCAATTCATGCTCTAGGTGTAGAAGCAATTTTGAGGCATTAAAATAAGATTAATTAGATAAAAGATAATGGATGTGAAAATAGTGGTAAGCGAGTAAGCGACAAACTCTACATCACCTAGAAGCCATCAAACAAAGCTGATACACTGACTATGAAAGAACTTGAAAAACCACTTGTGGTAAATCAAGACGAATAGGAGTATAGGAGTA
>JBEQCC010000175.1:0-4797 GCA_041639455.1 Pelosinus sp.
CTTGTTTGCCATATTCCTGTAGAAAATAGGGGTATCCTTCTGTAATGCTTAAGATCGCATGAATCGCCTCATCTGTAAATGTTACACCCATTTTTTTTGCTGGTTCCACCAGTGCCAACTTAGCTGCTTTAGGTTCTAGAGAGCCTATCGAAATAAAATTAAACAGTCTTTCTGCATAGGATTTTATATCTCCAGCAATTTTTGCAACTTTAGGCAATCCTGCCGCAAACAATGTAACAGGCAGTCCTTTTTGGTTTACTCTATGTATAGCAGTAATTAACGCTTCAAATTCATCGTCTTTTAAATATTGTATCTCATCAATAAATAAGCACACCGAACTTTCACTATTCTTGGCAAGAGTCCCCATCGACACAAATAATTCCGTGAGATCATTTGCGAAATTTCCTGTATCCGATACACCTACCGCTGCAACCACATCTTCATTGAAACCGACACTTACCTCCCCCTCTGGAGAATACGTAATCTTAAAAGCTTTTAAAATGGACATTGCCTTTTGAATATAACCTTTAGCTTTTTCCTTAACGCTCATCTGCTTGATTAATTTTTGTATATGTAATGAAATCGAAATTTTAAAAGAAGATCGCTCTGATACTTCAATATGTTCATATAAAACATCATTTTCTTCTGCAATATCTTCAATTTTATTTAACAGTACCGTTTTGCCAACACCACGTAAGCCATAGTAAATAACGGAACGTGTAGGATATCCATGGGCAACATAAGAAATCACTTCTTTTGCTTCCTCAATCGTATTATCACGACCCGCTAAATAATTGGGAACTAATCCAGCTCCAGGTGTATAAGGATTTATAATCATACAATCACCTTCTTAACATGATTATTACCGCAATTATATCTTCATATTCGTAAAATAACAACTATACCGTCAGAAATTACTTATATCTTCATCTTAAAATACTTTCCCTGTGGTTCAATATCCGCCTTAAGAATATTGTGCGTTTTTTTGTTATTATGAGCAAGTTAAGCAATCTCTAGCAAGTTGGGGATTGCTTTGCCATGCTCGCAATGACGGAGGTTAATGGTACAAAAAAATGAACCTCTGTCACATTGGCAGAGGTTCATTTTACTGAATTGGTGATATTTACCTATAATTTCTCCATAGCCATTCCAATCTTCATTCCATCAAGAAAGCCCTTGTTATAGTGCATATAGGTAGCTGTCACGACCAGTTGAGTAACGGCTTCACTTACTTTTTCCGGCTGCCCCTCTAGTAGTTGATCGACTTGGTTCATGATTATTGTATATTCACTAGAGAAGTTACCAAATTGCAACTTTTCTTCTAATTTCTCTTGGCGCATAAGAACAAATTCCTGCCAATCAAGCAGCGTATCACCTTTCTCCATCCATTGCCCAGTGACTATACTTCTAATGGGTATGTCCATATCCGCAATCCCTTGCTGATTGTGGGACTGAATGCTCTCTGCTTTTGCTGTCAAATCTCTTTGGCGCCGCCGACTGTTCATGTTTTTCCTACTTCTTCTTATTGGTACCAATGTATATCCCCCCATATTCATACTGTATGAGGCTTCTTCTGCCTAAAGATATCCATAGAAGAAGCCAGCATACAGCTAGTGTAATGGGAGAAATTAAAAAGCCCATGGAAGGTTTTTTCAACCTACACATGCGCTTTGCTTCATCTTGACTGCATGCAAACGCTCAGCCTCTGCCAGAACTGCAATTCTACTATCCCGAACACACCATCCCTTGTTTTCAAGGAAAGATCACGGTATAATAAATTGTCGCCGTAGACAGGTAACTGTTACGTGTAGGTGCTCGTACACCTGCTCGTGCCTGAGAGTGGTGCAACACTCTTAGGACACGGCGACTTTTTTAATTTCCACCTATTACTAATTATAGTACTTTTCGTCGGGATTGCAAGCAAAAAAGTAGGATGGAAGAGCAGTTAACCACACTGATTATCTTCCTTTTACGCTATCCCAATGGCAATAAACAATGAATATTCGAACTCGGCTCCATCGATGTTTTTTACATCACTGTAAAAGGTATGTGATTCTACTTCTTTATATCCGATTTTGTTCCAGAACTTCTTTTAGCTGATTTTGATTAAAGTCAAGATGCCCCTTAAAAATCAGCTTCTAATTTGTGAAAAAACTACCATTATCTTCATCTAAATCGACAATACACAGATGTCCATCTGTTTTTAACAATTTATATTAGTTTGCTAAGGTTGTATCAATGTCAACAATCTTAAACCTCATCAACAGCCTAAAACCTTTTTTAAGGCGCAAGTATGTCAATTGACATACTTGCGCCTTCATTTTAGCTTTAATTTGCATTCAGATTTAAGAAAATACCAATCTTATGTTTAATTACTGCACTTACTATATCATTACATGGCAGAATATTATTTCTCAGAGATGCATCTTCTTTGGTCTGCCCAAACATTCTTTTTGCTTCTCTGGTCCACCCAACAAGAAGCTCTGTACCGACGTTGAATTTTCGTACACCGTAATTTGTACATTGACGAATATCCTCTTCTTTCACACCCGTACCGCCATGAATAACAAGGGGTACATCAATTGTTTCATTTATTTTCTTGAGCAAGGGTAAATTCAATTCGGTCTTCGATTTATATTGACCATGATTGGTCCCGATTGCCACAGCTAGAGCATCAACACCTGTTGCTTCAACAAATTGTTTTGCCGCCTCAGGATCGGTAAACACTTTTTCATTTTCTTTCACAAAAACACCTTCTTCAGTTCCGCCAATCGTACCCAGTTCTCCTTCCACCGATACCCCTCTGGCATGAGCATAATTTACAACTTCCTGTGTTCTGAGAATGTTCTCTTTAAATGGCAGCGATGATCCATCATACATAACCGATGTATAGCCTGCTTCAATTGCCTCTCTAATATCCTGAAAATCTTTTGCATGATCCAGATGAAGAACAACATCTACACTTTCATGCTCTGCCATGTATTTGCATACACTGGCAATCACTCCATAACCAATGTATTTGGCTGTTCCCGCACTCGTTTGAATTATAATTGGCGATCCCATTTCCTTTGCTGCCATGATCATGGATGGCAGCATTTCTAAATTATGCATATTAAAAGAGCCTACTGTAAAATTGAGTTTTTCGGCTTTTTCTGTGACCTTCCTTAATGTAGTATACATAAATTGAATACCTCCGCATTTTACACTGATTTATAAGCCACGAATTTCATCTTTCGTCATTTTTAGCAACATATCCATTTTATTTAAATAGTGCTGGAGTCTTTCATCATCTTTAGCTCGTGCAGCTTCTCTTCGCTTGATATTATAAAGCTTTACTAAGTTCGTATATGCTTTTCCCAATGTACGATTTTCTTCAATACTTTTTTCATAATATTGTATCGCTTGATCCGTTTCCTGGAGTTGAAAAAATATGTCACCGAGTGTATTTAGGATTTTAATTCTATCTTCTCCTGATGAAATTAAAAGGTTTTCTTCCAACTCTTTTATTTGTTTATACAGCTCATTTTTTTGTTCTTCATTGATCACCGGCTCTTTAATCTCTGGTTCATTATCTTTTTTATCTGTCTTTTTTTTCGTCAAAAAAGAAAACACTATCGTTCCGCCCCCTTCTGTCTTTAGAATAATTCCATCAAAGGAGTAATAATCCATGCATACAGCAAGGCCGCGGCAACCGTGTCAACATCGGTAGCTGTTGCATTAACAAATCCCAAGGAGTTCAATATTGTTATCAGCAAAGCCGGCAGCAATGTAATAAATATGCCATGGGCGATACCACCGATGATTGCTCCACGCTTACCACCAGCAACATTACCAAAAATTCCAGCCGTACCACCAGCAAAAAAGTTAGTTAACATTCCAGGCAAGATCATTGCAAGTCCAAAGCTCGGTAAAACAAACATGGCTATCACTGTACCGATTGTCGTCGTCACAAAACCAACAATCACTGCATTTGGTGAATAAGCAAAAAGTACTGGACAATCTAAAGCAGGAATGGCATCTGGAACAAGTTTCATTGCTATGCCCCTAAATGCAGGAACGATTTCAGCTAAGATTAAACGAACTCCTGAAAGCAGTATATAAACACCTACAACAAATTGAATGGCCTGTAAAAATGCATGAACAAGATAATTCACACTGCCTGAAAACTGAGCACCAAATTCAGGCCCTGCAAAAAATGCAGTAACTAAATACAACGGAACCATTACAACCATTACAGAGAGATATGTATCTTGTAGAAACTCAAAGCTTTTTGGTAATTTCACATCTTCTACTGATTTTGAAGGATCACCAACCAATTTTGCAATCCATGCTTCAAATAAATACCCGATTGTGCAAAAATGCCCTAATGCAATATCATTACTGCCTGTAATTTTTCTAACAAAGGGTTGCGCAATGGCTGGCATAGCTACTGCGAATATCCCACCAATTACCCCACCGACTATAATTAATGTCAAGCCTCTAAATCCTGCAAAGTATCCAAAGACGGTGCACATCGTAGACATCCATAAAATTGCCTGACCTGTCAGAAAGATATATTTCCATTTTGTAAAACGTGCAATGACTATGTTCACAATAAAAATCGCCAAGAATGTAAATGCGATTTGACTGCCCAGGCCAAGTTGATTCATTGCTTGTCCGTTGATTGCTTCAATCGATGGAATAATCCCCTGCATTCCAAAACCCTGGGTAAATATTTTGCCAAAGTAAATTAAACTGCCTACGATAATCGAAGATCCTGCAGATAATACTTGAAAGCCTAAGAGTGTCTTAAATGTA
>JBEQCC010000175.1:4807-6013 GCA_041639455.1 Pelosinus sp.
CAACCCAAGTAATGCGATTAATGCAATGGTGATGGATGCTTGTGTCAAAATATTTTCAATAATAAATTTGATGATTGACATAATTCATCTCTCCTTTCTTTTTATAAAGAAGACTTGATTCAGATGGAGTTTTAACTCCACTTGAATCTTAGTCACACTTATCTTTAGGACTTAGCCGCTCTTAACTCCCACTTGTAGAAGCTAAGAGTCTTAGAGCGGTTTAGTCATCGGATAAAAGACCTTTTTCTTTTAATATTGGGGATAATTTTTCCTCGATTTCTGCTTTACTTACAATATTTTTTAAATAGATAATTCTGGTTTTTACTTCATCAATACTAAATTTTTCAAATTGTGTCTTAAAATTCATTGCTGTAAGAATGATGTCCGGATGCACAGAAGCTGCGGAAGAAATATCACAATGATCCAAATTTGCTTCTACCTTTAATTTCTGCAATACATCTTCGACACTCATTTGACAAGCAAAACTACTTCCAAGACCAGCCCCACACACCATTAAAATACTGATTTTATTTGACACGATGACCACCCCTTTCTATATAATTTTTAATTGCCCAGCCAAAATACAATTATTTTGATCCAACTCTTTTTTCTTACTTGATATCTCCTCTAAAGGTATACATGTCACCTTATTATCCTTAAATCCTATCATCTGCCCTGTAATCTTATTGCGTAAAGATTCCCCTGCATGATACCCTATAAGCAATGCCTTTTCGATATCAGCAATCGCAGGATCACCCGCCCTTTGACAATAGCCCAGAATGGTATGCCGAACACGTTCTTTTGTTACCTTCGTAATCTGTTCCCCCACTTCAAAAGAGGCACCTTGATCACCTAAATGGTATTCCTTACTCAAGAAACTTGCTTCACAGCATAAGATAATGCATTGCTGCTTTTCTTCCAGAACGTCTTTGATCCGATTGGTAATTCTCTGAATATCAAATTTTCTTTCTGGAATAATCGCAATATCCGCGCCACAGTATAATGCTGCTGCCAACGTTAATTGTCCGGAATCACCACCAAAGGTCTCAATCATGAACACGCGTCCTGCCATGTTATGGCCTGTTTGATGTATCCTTTGTACGCAAGTCCGTATTGATTCTAATGCGGTATAATATCCTATTGTATATTCGCTTCCGTAAATGTTGTTATCAATAGTCATGGGAATCAGTAATGTATCCAGACCCA
>JBEQCC010000176.1:0-6002 GCA_041639455.1 Pelosinus sp.
TAAACGACTCCGACCATTGTTAAAAATACAGCACCAAAGCCATTGGGGAATAAGCCGCTGCCTGTATTGTAATTGGAAAATCCAAGAGCGCCTTCATTTCCGGAGAAACCAAATATCAAACCGGAGCCGGCTATAATGAACCCCACAATAGCAGCAACTTTTATGCTGGCAAACCAGAACTCCGTTTCTCCGTAAGCTTTTACGGAAATGAGATTTAGTAAAGCCAGGGCAACAGCAAAGACAGCACACCAAATCCATACAGGCACCTGGCCGAACCAGTGATTCATAATGATACCTGCTGCTGTAAAGTCTGCAGCAATGGCGATTGCCCAGTTAATCCAGTATAGCCAGCCGGTAGTAAAGCCTGCACCTGGAGAAATAAAGCGGGTCGCATAACTTTGGAACGAGCCGGAAACAGGCATGGCAACTGTTAGCTCCATGAGACAGAGCAATACAAGGTACATCACCAGGCCGCCGGCCAGATAAGCGAGAATGGCACCAAAAGGACCGGCCTGATGTATTGTTTGACCTGAACCCATAAATAATCCCGTGCCAATGGTACCACCAATGGAAATCATCAGTAAATGACGCGGCAGCATATCTCGTTTTAAACCTTGTTTTTCTGGACAGAGCTGGTCTAAATCAACAATTGTTTTTGACATAATTCAACCTCCTATAGATTGCGTAAAAAAACAGCGTGAACAATCTCACGCTGTTTAAAGACACATATCTTATCACAAATGAGATAGTTCTCCACCTGAAAATTCTAGGTGACAGTCCTGCACTTATTCAGTACAAGCCCAGCAGCAGGTGTTAGCCGTTAACCTGCGCTTCGGCGAAGCTCCCTTTCACTGTAACTCATAGCCTTGGCAAAGGCTAATTACAGGTACTAATGATGATTCGCGCCTCTATCTGACACACTATTTATTTCTAAGTATGATTATAGTATACCATTCGTGGACACGTCAATGTTTTGTCTATTGCGAATCAAGAAAATACAAGAAACAAGGGGACAGGGATGTTGTTTCAGAATAAGAGAGAAGGGGAAAGGCCTGACAAATCGCATCAGCACGTTCTTTGCCGATCGCGCTAATTGCTGTATTTGCTCGGACTGAGAAATGAATAATATTCACCAATTGGTTTAATAAATCTTTTTTGATCATGAATGAAATAGCGAGCCATAACTATTGCTTATAGGCTTTAAAAAACTGTTGGCTTAAAGTGTAGGTAATATTCATTGATGTATAGAAGCTTCGCGGACATTGCTTTTGAAAAAACTTGTAATATCAATTTACTTAAAAATTAATATATGCTATGATTATTTTATTGAAGAATTTTTTTCATCAAAGGAGTGGTTTGTTGATGCGAGATAGCAGAAGCAGGATCAAAGGAGAAATTTCAGAATATTTTAAAAATGAAATTTTGTATCCTGGCATCCGCGCTGAATATGAAAATGGCTTCGAAGAAATGATTTTACTTAATAAAGCTTTCGCACTAATGTTGACAGAAGAAAAAATAATTGACTCTAAAAGTGCAAAGGAAATTTTAAACGGTCTTACCTTTGTTGAAGAGGACTTTGGTTATGACGATCTAGATGGCAAGTTTGAAGAATTATATTTTAATATAGAACAAAAACTCATTCAAAAAATCGGCGTAAAAATCGGTGGGAAGCTGCATACCGGCAGAAGCAGGAATGATATCTATGCCACTTTATGGCGGATGGAAGTACGAAGATCTCTATGGAATCTTTTTCAACAGATTATTAATTTACAAGAAACGCTGTTAATGAAGGTAAAAGAAAATGCTGATGTAGTAATCACCGGCTATACGCATATGCAGCCGGCACAGCCGATTACAGTTGGTTTTTATTATAGTGCGGTACTCAGCGTGTTAAATCGCGATTTTTGCCGTTTGAAAGATGCTTATGGCAGAGTAAACTTGTCTCCGTATGGTGCTGCGGCACTTGCAGGTACAGGATTTCCTATTAATAGGGAAGCGCTAAATGACTTACTTGGTTTTGAAGGTGTTTTGGAGAATACTTTGGACTGTGTCAGTTCCAAAGATTATCTTCTTGAGGTTGAGTCTGCTCTGTCAATTATGATGATTAATCTTAGCAGGGTTATTCAGGATCACTATATCTGGGCTACTAATGAATTCGGAATATTAGATATAGACGGCGCTCTTGCTGTATGCAGCAGCATTATGCCGCAAAAGAAAAATCCTGTTGCTCTGGAGCTGGCAAAGGCAAAGGCTGCACATATTATTGGTGCACTGATGTCTAGTATATGTGCATTAAAAAATACCCCTTTTTCCTTGTGCATGGATCTTTTTGAATCTCATAGTCAGTATTGGAACGGTCAGAAGGAAACGGGTCATGTATTAACGTTGCTGAACGAAACCCTAAAGCAGTCTACAATAAAAAGGAATCTTACCTATGCGCAGGCCAAAGCCAATTTTTCAACAGTTACAGCATTAGCTGATTTGTTGGTTCAGCAATTTAATGTTTCTTTTGCTGAGGCGCATGATATTGTCGGTCATATGGTCGGTGTTACGATTGAACATGGATTGTCGATTGAAGCAATGAATAGTAATTTACTGAAAACAGCCTCACAAAAAATCCTTGGTTATGAAATACATCTTGCTGATGAAGAAATTGTTGCTGTACTAGAACCGATGGCCAATGTTCAGTCTAAAATCAGTATGGGAAGTCCTGGTGCTTCCTCTCTGGAGAAAATGATTGCTAATTCCGAGATCCAATTAAATAAGGAAAAGGTATGGCTGAGAGATAAAATAAATCAGGTAGAACAGGCTTACCAAACTATTCTTCAAAAAGAAGCTGGATTGTAAAAGCAGCTGCTTAACAAGCTTTTTGGGAGGGTACTTGTTGGCATTTGTCTGATTAATAGGCAAACAGTGAATTTTGTTTTGTTGGAGAATTTATTCAGTACACATTATCTGGCAGAATTCAATAACTGTATAAAAAGAGACGTATCAAATTTTAAATCTTGAATTTGATACGTCTCTTTTTGACTTTGAAGCGGCATATTGATATCTTTTCAACCTTTGACATGTTGTATAAAAAGCTATTATGACTTGAAAAAACGCAAAATCAACTAACCTTGGCTAGAATCACTCACATATTGACCTTTACAGTTAATCGACTTCGCGAACAATTGCAACGATACGTTAATATAAACTTTAAGTATCTTGTTTACAGAAGATTTCTAAATGTTTAACATGATGTTCAAAGTGTTCAAGTTGGAGAGCGGTTTGAGCTCGGTGGGTGTTTGCAATTGTAATGATAAGTGCTCTTGCTAAATACATTGCAGGTCCGAGATCATCAATATATTTAGCAAATTTAGTTCTTAGAGGAACTGAAATTGTTGCGAATTGAGAGATTGGGTTAATACCGTTTTCGGTAATATAAATAATAGGAATATGTTTGGAGTGGAGAAACTTAGCGATTTTATAAGTCTGGTAAGGGAAACGAGGGAAGGCAAAAATAATAGCGACATCTTCAATCGTAAGACTTTCTAAAATATTAAAAGCTGATTCATTCCAATTGCTTAGTTTAAAAACATTAGGGCGAATTCTGCCGAGTGAATAGGTGGTATATTCTGCAAGGCTGGTAGAAATCTGATGTCCAACAATAAGAACTTTATTTTGACGATTAATCAGTTGAACGCTTTCATTAAATGCTTCTATAGAAATATTCTTTGTTGCTTTATTAATGTGCTCTACTCCTTGTTGGAACATGTTGTATAAATCGTTTGGTTCTTCCTTTTCATAGGGATCCGAAAACATATCTAACGCACTCAATTCTAGTTGAACAATATTATGTAGGGCTGATTGCATCTCTGGAAATCCGGAATACTCTAATAGCTCTGCAAAACGAATGACTGTGGACCCGCTAACGTTAGCTGCCTTTGCTAAGTCGGTGGAATTAAGAAAAGCAGCCTTTTTATAGTTGTCTAAAATATAAGCGGCTAATTTTTTTTGCTTTGGAGTAATATCTTTTTGAATTAATAAAATTCTTTCAAGAATAGTTAATGTTTTAGTCATAGTAAACCTCAAATTATAAATTGTTATGAATATGACTATAGCATATTATATGAAAAAAAGAAAATCAACCCATTCCAAAGATGAAGAATAATCTTCAAGATTGTAAAAAAACCAAATAGTATTAATTTGTATAAATTAAAGATATAAACATGAAAAAAAGAAATCAAAACAGCAGGAAAAGAATAAAATTAACCGAATATAAAATCAAAGAAGAATAATATTCTTCAAAAAATAAGGAGGGAATGTATATGTTTTGGGTTGAGTTTTTTCTTATAATAGCTGCGCTTGCTTTTGCGATGAGGTATGGTGGCGGCATATTTATAGGAATGGCCGGTGGTTTGGGATTGTTTATTTTAGTTTTCGTATTTCGTCTTACTCCTTCTTCTCCTCCGATTGATGTCATGCTCATTATCATGACAGTATCAGTTACGACAGCAGTTTTGCAAGCGGCGGGAGGCATGGATTATCTTGTGTCTGTGGCAGAACAGTTGTTGCGTAAGAATCCTAAGAATATTACTTTTGTAGCACCATTTGTAAGTTATTTATTTACTTTTATGGCTGGTACTGGAAATGTTGCATTTAGCATTATTCCTGTTATTGCCGAAGTGTCACGTGAAGCTGGTGTACGTCCGGAACGGCCATTGTCGATTTCAGTAATTGCATCGCAACAGGCCATTACAGCTTGTCCTATATCTGCGGCTACAGTTGCTATGGTTGGCTTGTTGTCACCTTTCAACATAACTTTAATTGATATTCTAATGATTTGTGTACCAGCAACTTTGATAGGTGTGCTTGGTGGTTCAATTTATGCAAGTCGTATGGGAAAAGACCTTGACAAAGATGAAGAGTATCTTGCACGAGTAAAATCAGGAGAAGTTCCACCGATTGTATCTCATAAAATGGTAGAAGAAAGACAATTCAGTAAAGAATCAAAATTAGCTGTTAAACTATTCTTGTTGACGGCCTTTTTAGTCGTTGCATTTGGCTTATTTCCGTCTTTACGTCCTATCTTGAATTATAATGGTCAAATGGTAGAATTGAACATGACGAATACAATTGAAATGGTAATGATGGTAATGGGCGGAATTATGCTACTTGCTTGCAAAGTTAAAGTGGAGCGTGTTTTGGAAATGTCTGTGTTTAAGCAAGGTATGATGGGCGTTTTTTGTATTTTGGGATTAGCATGGACTGGAGATACGTTTGTTGCTAATAATATTGCTTACATTAAAAGTGGTATACAGGGGCTGGTACAGGCTTCTCCATGGATTTTCGCAATTGCCTTATTTGTTTTTTCTGCATTAATTTTGAGCCAAGCTGCAACAGTACGAGCATTGATGCCTTTAGCTATTGCCCTTGGAGTTCCGGCACCTTTATTAATTGGTATGTTCCCGGCAGTGAATGGATATTTCTTTATTCCTAGTTATGCAACGTTGCTTGCGGGAGTTGCTTTTGACCAAACAAAGACAACGCATATCGGAAAATATGTGTTTAATCATAGTTATATGATTCCTGGTGCGATTGCAACGATTCTTAGTGTTACAACTGGTTTAGCCATTGCGAGTATAGTTTTAAAATAGGGTTAATGGCAAACAGTTTGACAAATAAAATGTTCAAAGGTATTTCGGATATTCTATAAAATATTCGAAATAATTCAAAAAAATTAGGAGTGATTACAAATGCGTATTGAAAAAGATTCTCTTGGTGAATTAGCTGTTCCCGCCAATGCTTATTATGGAATTCAAGCTGAACGGGCAAGACAAAACTTTGATATTTCTAACCATACAATTGACGAATTACCAATCTTTATTCGGTCTATTGCAGAAATCAAAAAAGCTGCTGCATTAGCAAATAGTAAAATTGGTGTTTTAGACAACGAATATTGCAAAGCTATTTGCAAAGCTGCTGAAGAAATTATTGAGGGAAAAATGCATGGACAATTC
>JBEQCC010000177.1:0-5987 GCA_041639455.1 Pelosinus sp.
CAGGTTGGTATACCGTTCCTATAAATTGTTCCCCAGACAGAATAGACTCTTGGGAGTAATTATAAAACTTGTAATTACATCTTTCGAGAAATTCCAACTTTGACAAATCTCGATTATCACTTATTGTTTTCGATATAGAATGTGTCTGCCTGATTGCCTTTACTATTGGATGAAAGTAAGGGGTGACAACTGAATTATATTCGATAATAGAAACTGACAACGCACCATCAACAGACCCATGAATACCTATCCAAGAGTATAGCAGCATGCTTCCTTGTTCAATATAATGAATGTCTTTAAACCAATAACATACTGTATTAACCTTATTCTTTATTACTTCCAATACGACAACTTTATCCTGATACATGCAAGTTAATTTCGCATTGGTAAGTCTTTTCCCCCAATTATCCGCCGGTGAATAAATGATATAAGGAAGTAGTTTGGATAGGGGGATATATTCCTTAAAAACATGTGGTATTTCCTCGAAGGATTGAATCGGCCGAGCCCATGAAGCGGTTGTAGAAGGCATTAATAAATTCCCCCTTATGACATCAGTACATGTGTTTCACCTCTTACAATCTTATCAGTCATAAAACATAATAACTCCTACCAATTAGTACCAACTGATAGGAGTCACTACGTTAATAAAGGGACTTACGGCGAACTCCATCGCCTTATTTATTTTACAGCATCCCTAATAATCCTATTCCTGCTATACCTTTTCTAGCTTATTCACAGCGTACTATTTAAAAGGAGTAGTAAAAACCGCATTAGTTCCCAATTCGGCTTCGATTTCCAGCAGCCGATTATATTTGGCAATTCGTTCACTCCGGCAAGCCGATCCAGTCTTAATCTGACCGCCGCCCATGGCAACTGCAAAATCAGCTAAGAACGTATCTTCCGTTTCGCCGGAACGGTGAGAAATAACATAACCCCACTTGGCTTTTTGGCAAAGTTCAATGGCTTCAATCGTTTCGGTTACCGTACCGATTTGATTCAATTTGATCAGCACCGCATTGGTACTTTTCTCTTGTATTCCTCGATCAATAAACTTGGTGTTCGTTACATAGTTATCATCACCGACAATTTGAATCCGATCTCCTAAGGCAGCTGTATGTTCCTTAAATCCAGCCCAGTCATTCTCCGCTAGACCGTCCTCAATAGAAATAATAGAGTACCTTTCAATCCAGGCACTATAAAGCTTAGTCATTTCTGCACTATTCTTCTTGCCTTGCCCTGACTTGGAAAGATGATAAGCGTTATCTTCAAAGAAGGAACTGGCTGCCGGATCAAGAGCTAAAGCAATTTCCTTACCTGGCTTATAGCCCGCTGCTTGAATCGCCTCAATAATGAGTTCACATGCTTCTTCATTGCTCTTTAGATTGGGCGCAAAGCCACCTTCATCTCCTACGCTGGTAACATATCCTCTTTGTCCAAGAATTTTTCTCAAAGCATGAAAAGTTTCAACCCCATACCGCAGTGCTTCGGCAAAGCTCGAAGCTCCTACTGGCATAACCATAAATTCTTGAAAATCCACGCTATTATCAGCATGTTTACCACCATTTAAAATATTCATCATCGGTACAGGTAAACGGACAGCATCCGAACCGCCCAAATAAACGTAGAGAGGCAAACCTTTTGCCATTGCTCCTGCCCGCGCCACCGCCATGGAAACACCTAACATAGCATTTGCTCCTAGACTAGCTTTCGTCCGCGTGCCATCCAGTTCAATCATCAATCTGTCAATTTGACTCTGCTCTGTAGCATCCATGCCAATTACTTTAGGCGCAATACGTTCATTGACATTGGCCACTGCCTTTAGGACACCTTTACCACCGTAACGTTTCTTATCCCCGTCTCGTAGCTCAAGAGCCTCATTTTCTCCTGTTGAAGCCCCTGAAGGGACCGAAGCAGAAGCGATCATACCATTGCTCAATGTAACGTTAACTCTAACGGTGGGATTACCACGGGAATCTAAAATTTCTAAAGCGTTCACTGCAGTAATTTTCATCTTGTTTTTCCTCCCTGCTTTATTTATGAATTAAGTTCACCATAAATCAACCCTTCT
This sequence comes from Pelosinus sp., assembly GCA_041639455.1. Lineage (GTDB taxonomy): Bacteria > Bacillota > Negativicutes > DSM-13327 > DSM-13327 > Pelosinus. Next base: position 2,069 of record JBEQCC010000177.1, read on the forward strand.
ATACTAAAAAAACAGACTCCTACCAGCTTTACTGGTAGGAGTCATTACCATTTTCACGGGGTTAATGGCGAACTCCATCGCCTTTTACATTGTTGTCAAAATTATACTGCAACGTTAAGTCTATGTCAATAATTAAAAAACACCAATACAAATGTAAGCTAGGCTTTGCGAATCTTAACTATATAAAGTATAACAGGTGGTGATGAACTAAGAAAGAAAATTACTCCGGTCTGTCAATAATTAGACTGACGCTATAATTAATATAGGCGGTGATCATATGACCAAAAGAGCCAACGGTGAAGGTCAATCGATAGGCAAAAATGGCTTACAATAGGATGAGACAGCCAAACAGGCAAATTAATCAGAAAATATGTATACGGTAAAAACAAAAACTGAAGCCCAAGTAAAAAAGGCCACCCTGCTTGAAGAGGCAAAAGTTGGGACAACCTATATGCCCCTACATTGGCAGTATCATCCCCAAAGAAAGCAAAAAAAGAACTAAAACCATTATCAATGAATGGGGAATAGCCTCTTTCAAACAGCTAAATAATCGAAAGAAGACATGTTCCTCCCTCTGCTGGTAGAGTGAGCTACAGGTATGCGTAGAGAAGAGATTTTAGGACTACACTGGTATGATGTAGCTTTAGAGAAAAAAGCCCTCTCTATCACGAATGTTGTTATCGTAACAAAAAAGGTCCTAAATTCGACGAACCCAAATCCAAAAGCAACTATCGTCAGATCCCAATATCCCAGTCCCTGAGATTCTTATAAACGAGCTCAAGCGCTATAAGGCGTCCCAGACAAGTATAAAATTGGCTGCACCTATATGGCAGAATCACAATCTTGTCTTTTGCCGCGAGGATGGCAGCTTATTGGATCCCAGACGCTTCTCTCATAAATTCGGACATAGCAAAAGCCACAGGTGTGAAATGCTCCTTCCACGACCTATGGATCACGCTACCAGACTATTTGCCCAAGGCAAAACATCCTTAAGATGTCCAATACAGACTTAGGCACAGTTCCATATCCATGACCCTTGATACATATACCCATCCCACCCATGGTAACATCATAATATACAACAATACTTTTTTCTCGCGTTGCTGTACAATTTTATATAACAATAAGAAAGACCTTCAGATAAAACTCTGAAAGCCTTGTATTTCTTGTGGTGCGGGAGAGGAGACTTGAACTCCTACACCTTGCGGCGCCAGATCCTAAGTCTTATTTTACGGCTTTCAGCTATTCGGTAAATTTCTACAAACCCTATAGATACAGGATTTACGTTACAGTCCGCCCTACATCTTCACATAGCTTTTTAATCCAGTTGCTGTACGGTTGCTGTAATACAGCAACCGCAAAACCAGGCTGCCAGGCTTTATGGCAGCCTGGTTTTTATTGACTATTCTTTCATCAACTAATATTAATTCTTCGTTTCAAACTCCACCATTTCAATCTCATGACATATTGCTCCCAAAAATGATCTTCATCAAAATGTCATCAAATAAAAATAATACATAAGTTACATAACAATTAAACTTCATCAATTTCTACTTATACCGAGTTTACGTGAAGGTTACGAGCGCTTCCATTGCATTTTCGCCCGAGGCGCATAAATACACGTGAGCCTGCTATATATTAATGAAGTAATTTGTCACCATAGATAAAACCACACTATAAGGCTAATCATTTTACCTGTCACTGTTTTTTTACTTCAGATAGTTTTTTTATGCGTAAACTATATCAGATCTTGTTTCATCTTCTCGAATTCTTCCTGGCTGATTTCACCTTTAGCGTATCGCTGCTTTAAAATTTCCAAAGCTGTTGGCGAAGCAAACGCTTGTCGGTTATCCTGACTTGTCTGTAGTTTACGCACCAGCACAAAGCCGCCCCAGATAACTAGGCCCCAGAATAAGAGCATCGGCAGCATCATCAATATCCCTCCTCCAAACCAGCCTCCGGCCCAAGGGCCGCCAAACCATGAACACATGTTATTTCACCTCGCGTTTTTTTATTCTGTTCGCATAACACAGATTACTTGTAGTAGACTACCTAATCTACTTATACAGGGCATAAAGCACGACGCACCACAGAATGACAATGACGTATGCCGCAGCCCAAATCTTGGGCTTTATGGCAGGAGGATTATCCATCGCTTCTTCACGACAAGCCTTTAAAACGACTGTCGGTATCAGATTTATTGCTAGGGCTATTCCAAGCGGCAGTAAGATTACATCATCTATATAGCCTAGAACTGGTACAAAGTCTGGAATTAAGTCTATTGGGCTTAATGCGTAGCCCACAATTATAGCGACAAAAACTTTAGCATAAAGCGGTGTCTCCGGGTGCTTTAGCGCGAAGTACATAGCAATCACATCACTCTTGAGCTTTCGCGCCCATTGTTTAAGCCGTTGATTTAGTGTAAGCTCCTGTCCCCTTGTTTTCTCTTGTTCCATATATCGGAGACCTCCGTAATTCTTTTATTGGCATTGTTATATATGATACGGAAGGTTTCAATATTTTTCATTTCCTAGCAATGCAAAATGCGAACAGCGCCATTTTTTTCTACCGGAAACTGTATGGTAAAGGTCGTACCCTCACCGCAGGTGCTGGTCACATCTACCGTCGCGCCGTGCAGTTCAATAACCTGCTTGGCGATGGCCAGACCCAGTCCGGTACCGCCGCTGGCGCGGGATTTATCCGCTTTATAGAACCGTTCCCAGATATACAGCAGGTCGCCGGAAGCAATGCCTGCGCCGGTATCGGTAATGGTTAGAACTGCACTAGCATTTTCTTGCGTCAGGCGGACGGCGATTTGCCCGCCTGGCGGGGTGAACTTTAGGGCGTTATCCATCAGGATGAGCACCAATTGGGTCAGCCGGTCGCCGTCGCCCCGGATGGACGGGACAGCGGAATCAATCTGGGCGGCCAGCGTAACGCCCTGTTGCTCGCTTTTTTGTTTCAGCAGCGTCATCACATTATCTACAACCTCGGCCAGAGGCACATCTTCTGTTTCCAGCGTTATCCCACCAGCCTGCAGTTGGCTTAAATCAAGCAGCTCGGCAATGAGTTTTTCCAGCCGCAAGATTTCGCCACCCATAACGCGGTGATATTTATTGACCTTTTCCGCCTCGGTGATGGTGCCGTCCTGCAGCGCCTGGTTGTAGCCGTGCATGATAGTAAGGGGGGTCCGTAGTTCATGGGATACGTTAGCCACAAAGTCCCGGCGCATTTTGTCGGTCATCTCCATCTGCCGGACATAATCGCCCATGTCTTTTGCTAATGAGTTGAGCGACTGGCCCAGATCGCCCACTTCGTCGCGGGCGGATACCGTGACACGCCTGCCATAATCGCCACAAGCCATGGCAGCTGCTGTTTCTTGCATGGCCTTCAGGGGCCGCACAATACCACGGGCCATATACGCGGCCAGCAAAATAGCCAACAGGATGGCAGCCAGACCCGCCAGGCCAATATAGTAGTAAACATGTCGCAAAAAGCCGTTAATTTCTTCGATAGGAGCGTTAATCATGACGGTGCCGCCGCTTGTCCCGTCTGCCTGTGCAAGCGGTACGGCGACGATGAGCATATTTTCTTCGTAATACGGATGGTAATAGGTCTTGGACCAAGGATTTCCGTTATTGGCTTTGATTTCCTGGATGAGTTCGTCCATTCCCTTAATGTCGGCCAGACTGATGGCGGTACTGGACGTCTCACCCGCCTGCGGTCCTTTACCTATGTCAAGAACAAGGGGAGTCTCCTGCCCTTTGCTGGCGGCAGACGGATTATTCGCCAGTGGTCCGACTTCATTAGCAGGAGGCGAAACAGACACGGACATACTACGGGATGGCTGCCCCTGCTGATTGACCGGTGCACCTGAACGCCCGCCCATGCCGCCCATCATGTTTTGCCGGCCTGAACG
>JBEQCC010000178.1:0-5969 GCA_041639455.1 Pelosinus sp.
AAATTTTTAAAGACACTTTATAAGACAAAACATTACTCACTTTTTTGAAGATAGTTAAAGCCTATCAGCCCTTATTTTTCAAGGCTTGATAGGCTTTTATTCCTTAACAACTGTCAAAGATGAGATTATAACATAGATTACCGTATTATGTATACACCAAAATTAGCATTTATTCTCCTTATTGTTACGTATTCTCATGAATTCTATCAATAGCAGTCTCTTCACAAAAACAAAGGCGCTATTTTAGTGATGATAGCCTTTATCAGCAGGACATTTGTTGAAGAATAAAAGAAATGACAGACAACGTTACTTTTATCTTTTAAATTTATAAATTCCATAAAATAATATCTCCATTCATCTAGTACTAGAAGAGTGGAGATATTTCGCAATATTATATAGAAGAATTTTTCTCTTAATTTAAGAATAACTTATCAGACACATCGTTCCAGCGTAAATAGGCAAAATCACGCCCCGAGATCAGCAACATATCCATGGAGGTCAAAAGTGAAACATGCAGTTCATTATATTCCTCTTCTCACCTTTTTAATAAAGCACTGCGATTATGACTATATTTAAATTCCAGGTTTATAATCATAGTAGAAATACGTTCCATTTCTGTTGACATATTTGGACCACGTGTTCTTATGTTACTAATTTGTCTCCACATACTATCCAAAAGCTGAATCCCTGATTGTAAGCCATATAGATAAAATGGCTTTTTAAAGACAAAATTCACAAAGAAGTTTTCTATTAAGATGTCAGGTGTACAATGATTGACGTCTCCCATAACATCATCTTTTTGATCTAAAGAATCATAATTAGCATAAATAATTTTATTTAAATTTCGGCTAAAGGTATCATTTTGCGGCAAATGAAGAATTGTCTCAATTGTTTCTTTTAATAGTTGAATACGTTCATCAATTGTTATCTTTCTATACTGCAGTAAATCAATAAAGTGATGCTCCATCTCAAAATAATAACGCAAAGGATGATAAGAAAATCGCTGTTCAGGATATACATGAACAACTTCCTGATTTGCATGCAAACTGATGGGTTCCGTCTCAGAGCGAATGATTTCTAAAGGCCTAACTCGACTGGCTAATTTGACTACCCCGGGACAGCTAAAACTTAAAGTCAACTCTCTCCCGCGAGAAGTATTCATCGGATAGCGTGGAAAAGTCTGACAAACTGTATCCAAATGGCTATGCCCAGCCTCTTCTTGTAATCGACAAAGATGATTCTCCTCTAAAAACCAGCATCCGCCCTTGGCTTTTTTACGAATATAAGCATATTCGCCTAACTCCTGCTTCCCAGCAATGGGAATAAATATTTTTGAAAATTCCTCTTCCTTCCCATTTTTCAAAAATAGCTGATAATTCCGATTATAACTTCTCTCGTCCATGGTCACCTGCCAATCATTCTGGCAGCATTGCCCACACATTTCACAAGAAAACTCATTTATAATATCAATATAGATATACATCCTACAGCTCCATCCTACGATTATAATTATGAGTGTATTTCTTCTTGATACTCCAATAAATTCCTGCTGGATCTGCTGAAATAAATAGCATAGAAAATAAGAAAAGGGCCGTCAGTTGCAACAAATCAAGCGTTGTAACTGATGACCCTTAGTAATAAATATATAGGATTACTTATTTAAAAATTCCAAAGGGTTTACCTGTAGGTAAAAAAACTCTGCCAAAATGATGATTCAATACGACTGCAGCGGAACCATAAAAAGAAAGCAGGGATATCGCAAGCTCCGTATAACCAGCCACGGTATGTGCCCAATAAGCAGCGCCAAAGGCATCTAAAGCTAACATTGCCAATAAAACATCAATTAATACAAAGATAATAAATAATACTTTATTGGTTTCCATCGAACCAATCGTCATAAACAGAGAAAAAATTAAATAACCAATAAAACCAAAACCAAGCTGTCCCATATCAATGCCATTCATGAGAGCTTGTCCAAAAACGCCTAGCTTTATTAACCAGCACGCTGCAACGGAAAACCAAAAGAAAGCATACCCAGCAAAAGCAGTTGCTCCAAAAATATTATTGTGCTTAAAATCCAGAGAAGCTGCCATTAATTGTGCAAAAGCCCCCAGAAATATAGCCCATGGAATCACAAAAGATAAACCGGTTGTAATTTCAAGTTTCTGAGTTGATGCGACAAAAGTCACCATTGCCAAACCAAATAATCCCAAACTAGACGGGTCTGCTACTACGATCTTTACATGTTGCGTGTTATTCATAAAAACCTCCTTCAATTATACTATGCTAAGTTACCACACAACTAAAATTCGTGTCAATATACTAAATTATTGCATAATATTCAAACAATTCATGACACTCGTCATCGACCATTCCGCTAGTTTTCAGACACACCCTAGTTTTCATGTTTGCAATGGCTAATGAGAGAGAAGAGTAACTCACTATTCTTTTCTTCTTAAATTCCTTCTTACTTAAGAAAAATTATCTCTTATTTATTGATTATTTTTGTAGTTTTAATATATAATGGGAAAAGAAAAATTCGAATTGGCAAAATAAGTACTTTATGCTACTATAAAGTATGTCCTTCTTAAAAAGTTATTTGTGTCTTTAGGAAGAATAGTATATTATATTAAACAGTATTAAGTGAAGTCGGGAGGATGAAAATGGCTCTAATTGTAAAAAAGTTCGGTGGAAGCTCTGTTGCTACCCCTGAAAAAATTATGGCAGTAGCCCAAAGAGTTCTACGCGAAAAAGGTTCTGAAGATAAAATGGTTGTAGTAGTATCGGCAATGGGAGATACTACAGATAATTTAATTACTCTAGCCAATACCTTAGTTGGACAACCATATACATACGCTCGCGAAATGGATATGTTATTATCAACCGGCGAGCAGGTAACCATTGCTTTATTGGCAATGACCTTCAATAAATTGGGACATCCAGCCATATCATTGACAGGCCCTCAAGCCGGCATTAAAACGAATAGTGCTTATACAAAAGGTAAAATTAACACTGTCAATCCAGTAAGGGTTTTAGAGCAATTAGACAAAGGAAATATTGTTGTCGTCGCCGGTTTTCAAGGGATGAATACTGAAGGAGATATTCTGACCTTAGGACGGGGTGGTTCCGATACTTCCGCTGTTGCTTTAGCAGGAGCGTTAAAGGCTGATGTTTGTGAAATTTTCACTGATGTTGACGGTATCTATTCCGCCGATCCAAGAGTTGTACAAGATGCTCGTCGCATGAAAGAAATAACCTGTGATGAGATGCTGGAAATGGCTAGGCTAGGAGCAGGAGTAATGCAGCCTCGCTCTGTAGAAATGGGTAAATATTATGATATCCCGATTCATGTACGCTCAACTTTCACCCAAGATTTGGGTACTTTTATCAGGGAGGTATGTACAATGGAAGAAAAAGAATTTATCATTAAAGGGGTCGCTCATGACACCAATGTAGCCAAAATTGGAATATTGGGTGTACCAAATCGTCCAGGCATTGCTTTTAAAATCTTTTCAACCCTAGCAAAAGCAAATATTGATGTGGATATGATCGTGCAAAGTATACGTAATACGGACAAAGATATTATTGATATGATCTTCACCATTGCACAACCTGATTTGCCTCAAACGAAGAAAATAGTCGAAGAGTTAGGCAAAGAAATGCAGGTTCTTGGAATTCTCATTGATGATAAGGTAGCCAAGGTATCAATCGTCGGCGCAGGAATGCTCGGCAGCCCCGGCATTGCTGCCAATATGTTCGGCGCTTTATCTGATGCTGAAGTAAATATCGAGGTCATTAGCACCTCTGAAATCAGCATCTCCTGCATCATTCAAGCTGATCGCGTAAAAGAAGCCGTAAACGCAATTCATGCTCGTTTCTTTCCTAAGAATCCTGAATGATACATTTTAAAAAGTAAAAATCATTTTGAACCGCAAAAATGCGAAGATTCTAAAGCACACGAAGATTTGAAATAACCATACTATATCTCTTCGTGTGCTTTGTATTTCTTCGCGCTCTTTGCGGTTCATGTTTTTTCATGTTGCTAACGCATTCTTCTTATTTTCCTATCCAAGCTATACTTTAAACTGCATCACCAGATTTTCCAGTTTGTATGACATCTCCTGCAATTTTTCTGTGGAATAGGTAATATCTTGAGCGGAAGCTGCCTGCTCTTCGCATACTGCGGCAATTTCCTGAGCACCGCTAGTATTGTGAGCTGCCAAGGTGCTAATATTAGCAATAGCCTGCATTGCCTCCCGGCATAAATTAACTTGATTCTCTGTTTCTACAATAATGGTATTCGCCTGCTCTTGCACATGACCGATCCCTGCAACAATTTTTTCAAATGCAGCACCGCTTGTTTGCGCAATTTCGACCCCCTGCTCTACATTAGCAAAACTTTGCTGCATCGCAGTGAAGGCGCCACTGCTTTCTGACTGAATTCGATTAATAATTGCTGAAATATTTTTGGTAGCTTTTGCAGATTGCTCGGCTAACTTACGTACCTCGTCTGCCACTACCGCAAAGCCTCGGCCTGCTTCTCCCGCCCGGGCGGCTTCAATCGCCGCATTCAAAGCCAATAAATTTGTCTGCTTTGCTATTTCGGTAATTACACCGGTAATTGTGCCGATTTCTTTCGTACTTTCTCCCAATACCTCAACTGTTTTAGCCGTTGAGGCAACAAGGCTTTTGATATTTTGCATCTTAACCACCGTCTCATTGATGACCTGCTGCCCTTGAACAGACGCTGTTGAGCATTCATTAGTAGAAGCTGCCGTCTGCTGGATACTTTCTGAGACATTCACACTGATACTCACTAATTTTTGCAACAGTTCTTCAGTAGTTTTCGTATCTTTGCCCTGATGTCCGATTTTTTCAGCAATATCCGCGACAGATTGTGACACCTGGATGCTTCCCACACGAGATTGCTCCGTAGTGGCGGCAACTGTATTGGTGGACTCTAATACAAGAGCAGAGGATTGTTTTACAGACTGCACAATATTTCGCAAACTAAGAGTCATGCTATTAAAGGCCATCGCAACGTGCTTTAATTCATCGTGTCGATAATGCCCCATCGTGTGAGTTAAATCACCTTGAGCTACAATATCTGCCCCTTCCGCTAATTCTTGCAAGGGAGCAAGGGATCGGCGAATCACAAACAAACCACTCATCAGTAAAATCATAATCATAAAAAAGATAATTTTAGTACTATTTTCTACCATATCCAAGGCCGACTGCAGTGCCTCTTTTTTGGGATAGGCAGAAACAGCAATCCAGTCTGTATTCACAATGGGTCGATAAGAAATGAAATAATCTTGATTCCGAAATATTCCCATGGTATTACCGGACTGCTTTTCCACAGCTTCTTTATAATACTCTTCATCTAACGGTTTGGATTCGGCAACTGCCGATGAATCACTTTGGTAAAATATCGGTACTCGATTTTTATTCAAAATTGTAATGGAATAGCCTGGATTTTGCGATAATATCTGCTCCACCAGATTATTGACATTCTGTATAGATAAATTAGCCCCCAGTATCCCCTGCACTTTATTATCCGCTCCTACAATAGGAACTGACGCAATGATCGTCATTTCATTGGTTACCTTACTATATAGTGGATCTGAGAAATTTACAGTTCCTTGCAATGCCTTCTGAAAATAATCCCGATCCATAATATTTACTAATGTTTTATTATCCGTACGAAAAATTTGATTTCCATCGGTACGAGCTACAAAAAGAGCCTCATTACCACCATAATAAGGCTTAACCTGGGTAAGATAATTTTCCAATCCTTCTTTTTGCATCCCGCGAATGCTGCTGGTGGAGCTGGTTACCATTAAAAAATTCTTTTTAGACTGAATATTGGCACCAATATCACTGGCAATTCGGTCAACAACTTTGTTATTTTTATCAATTGCAGCCTGAGTTAGGCTTTCCATTGTCTGATTCGTGAAATACCAGCCAAT
>JBEQCC010000179.1:0-5968 GCA_041639455.1 Pelosinus sp.
ATAGGAATTGATATGCAAGGAATTGCTTTTAAGCTGCTTTGTAAGTTGCGTGAAAAGGGTATAACTGCAGAAATGGATTTTATGGAAAAAGGTATTAAGTGGCAAATGAAGCAGGCTAATAAGTATTCGGCTAAATTTGTCGCCATCATTGGTGACGAGGAAGCTGCGCAAAACAAAGTCATGTTAAAAAATATGCTAACTGGTGTGCAAGAATTAGTGAGCATGGATGAAGTACAGCAAAAGATAGAATTAGATTTGGAGGCTTAATATGGAAACAATGGTAAATCTAAAACGAACACATTCGTGTGATTTTTTAAACAAAGAAAATGTGGGACAAGAAGTTGTATTATGTGGATGGGTGGCACGTCGTCGTGACCATGGGGGACTTATCTTTATTGATTTGCGCGATCGTTCTGGTTTTGTGCAAGTTGTTTTTTCTCAAGAGGTAGATATTGAGTCTTTTAAAAAAGCAGAGACAGTTCGATCTGAATTTGTATTAGCAGTTCGTGGTACAGTAAAATTGCGAGATGCATCTACGATTAATGCCAATATTGCAACAGGTGAGATTGAAGTTTATGCTGCAGAACTTAGAGTTTTAAATGCTGCAAAAACTCCGCCATTTTATATTCAGGATAATATTGATGTAGATGAAAATTTACGCTTAAAGTATCGTTATTTGGATCTACGTCGTCCAGAGATGCAAAGAAATTTAATGCTGCGGCATCGTGTAACTAAAAGTATGCGGGATTTTTTTGATAATAATGGTTTTATGGAAATTGAAACACCTGTCCTTATGAAAAGTTCTCCAGAAGGCGCTCGAGATTATTTAGTGCCAAGTCGTGTAAATCCCGGAAAATTTTATGCGTTGCCTCAATCTCCTCAAATTTTTAAACAAATGCTAATGGTTGCGGGGATGGAGCGTTATTTTCAGATTGCACGCTGTTTCCGTGATGAAGATTTACGAGCCGATCGGCAGCCTGAATTTACACAGCTTGATATTGAAATGTCTTTTGTTGACCGTGAAGATCTTTTGCCGATGATGGAAGAGATGACAGTTCAATTATTTAAAGAAGCGATTGGTGCTGAACTTCAGACTCCATTCTTGCGTTTGAGTTATGATGATGCAATGAAGCGTTTTGGTTCTGACAAACCTGATGTGCGTTTTGATATGGAGCTTATTGATCTTTCCGATGCTGTTAAAGGATCAAACTTTAAAGTATTTGAAGCTGTATTAGCAAACGGGGGACAAGTAAAAGCAATAAATGTTAAAGGATATGCTCATGCTCCAAGGCGAGAACTTGATGGTTTAATTGAGTATGTTTCAATTTATGGTGCTAAAGGATTAGCTTGGATTAGTTATACTGAGGATGGTATTAAGTCTGCCATTACTAAATTCTTGTCTGATGATATTATGGCAGTTATTACTAAAGTTGCTGAAATCGAAACTGGTGATTTGTTGCTCATTGTTGCAGATAAACCATCTGTTGTCGCTAATGCATTAGGTCAGCTACGCTTAGAAATGGCTCGTCGTCTTAACTTAATCGATGAGGATAAGCTATCTTTCTTGTGGGTTGTAGATTTTCCAATGTTTGAGTATGACGAAGACGAAAATCGTTGGGTTGCGATGCATCATCCGTTTACTTCACCAAGAGAAGAAGATATACAATTTCTAGAAAGCGATCCTGGTCGCATCAAAGCCAAAGCCTATGACATGGTACTTAATGGTACTGAAATCGGTGGCGGCAGCATGAGAATTTATAATCGTGAACTACAAGAACGAGTATTTACTGCAATTGGACTATCTCAAGAAGAAGCAGTAGCTAAATTCGGTTACATGCTAGAGGCATTTGAGTTTGGTACACCACCTCATGGTGGAATTGCCTTCGGATTAGATCGGCTTATTATGTTAATGGCAAAGCGTTCTTCCATTCGTGATGTAATTGCTTTCCCGAAAAACCAAAGTGCTATTGATGTAATGACGCAGGCACCATCTGAGGTTGATGCTAAGCAATTAAGAGAGTTATCGATTAGGACAACGGTTCCATCTAAAATTAAAGCTTAAGAAAGATATAGCAAAAGGGCAAGGAATGGTAAAATGTTCCTTGCTCTCAATCTTGCTATTTAGTGATGGATTTGTTACTATAAATTTAAGAAAGTAATGACTCTACTGTGTACGTAAACGTCAGATGTTTTGATCCAACACATTGTACTAGGGAGCTTATCTCTGCTTACTGCAGTAAGCCCTTTAGGGAAACCTAATGTGAGCAGGAGGCGCCCACCTGCTTTAAGCAGGTCCAAAACACTAGCACTACGGCATGGTGGAGTGTCGTTTAATTTTAATGTTGAAAAAGCCGCTCTAAATTCTCATCTTCTATAGGTGAGAGACTTAGAGCGGCTTAGTTTGATTCGTAAGCTATAAGTAACCATCATATGCAGATCATTTTATTTGGCAATCAAACTTTCATGAATATGTACACGCTTGTCCAATTTTTGAATATCTTCCCAAGCATAACGTAAGTCTTTTTTTATGGAGCTAGTATCTTTTTTCAAGGTTGTGGTATCCTTACGAATGGCCAAAACATCACCTTTAAGATTGGAGACATCGCTGCTTAGACTAAGGAGATCATCTTGTAAGCTATCAAGCCTATCATGGATAGAGGCTTGTCCCTCTGTTAACGTATCAAGTTGTTGATCGATAAGATCAAAACGTTCTGTAATTAGTTTTTGACCTGCGAGAAGTTGGCGAAGGATGTCTTCCATAGCTTTTATTATCCGTCCTTTAATCAATAAATTTCATATTAATTTTTAAAAATACAAGTTACTACAAGTACTCATATAAAGTATAATAAAAGCTGTATATAAAGTCAAAGAAAAATAATAATTGAAATATCTTGTAATAAAATGGAATTTTTGTATTGCTTTACTATATTTTTGAAGAGGAAGGTGGCATTATGGATTTATTTTCATACTCCAATCAAGCAGAGAATAACCAAGCGGCTCCTTTGGCTGTACGTATGCGTCCAAGAATTTTGGATGAGTTTATTGGACAGAATGATATTATCGGTGAAGATAAATATTTACGAAAAATGATTGATGGTGATAATCTTCCTTCGATGATTTTATTTGGACCACCAGGTACAGGGAAAACAACCTTAGCGCAAATTGTTGCGAATAGTACTGGTAGTCATTTTGAGAAATTGAACGCTGTGTCAGCAGGTATTGCTGATATTCGTAAGATTGTTGAGGCTGCACAAGAACGCCTTGGATTTTATCGACAGCGTACGATTGTTTTCATTGATGAAATACATCGATTCAATAAAGGGCAGCAAGATGTATTACTACCTTATGTAGAAGATGGCAGGATCATTTTAATTGGTGCAACAACTGAGAATCCTTATTTTGAAGTAAATGCTGCCTTACTATCTAGAATGAGAGTGATTCGTTTAAAATCTCTTGGAGTGCCAGAGCTTGTAGAAATTATGGAACAGGCCATTGCCGACCATGAACGTGGCTTAGGTAAGTTTAATCTTGTTTATGATCAAGAAACATTGTCAATCATCGCTGATTTATCAGGTGGTGATGCACGGGTAGCATTAAATATTTTAGAGCAATCAGCCACTATGATGAGTTCAATGAACACAAAAAAAATAACACTTTCCATTCTCAAAGAAGTAGTAGGTGAAAGAATACAGCCTTATGACAAATCCGGAGATCATCATTATGATATCGTTTCAGCTTTCATTAAGAGTATGCGTGGATCGGATGCTGATGCTGCAGTACATTATTTGGCACGTATGGTTGCTGCAGGGGAAGATGTTAAGTTTATTGCTAGGCGTATTGTTATCTGTGCAGCTGAAGACGTTGGTAATGCAGATCCTCAGGCTCTGGTTGTCGCAATGGCTGCTGCTCAAGCAGCTCAGTTCATTGGTATGCCCGAAGCACGGATTATTTTGTCACAAGCTGTGATTTATATTGCGACAGCGCCAAAAAGTAATGCATGTTATATGGCTATTGATCAGGCAATTAATGATCTTAAGCAAAAAAATTGTGGGCAAGTTCCTTCTCATTTACGAGATTCACATTATCATGGTGCTGAAAAATTAGGTCATGGTACAAATTACTTATATCCCCATGATTATGAGGGGAATATTGTCAAGCAACAATATTTGCCAGATGCATTGGCTGGTACGGTATATTATAAACCTAGCAAAAATGGTAAAGAAGAAATTATCAAAAAATAAATAATTTCATTTTGACATTCTACAATTATTTTGGTATATTAATAAATAAGAAAACCTACTATGCTACTAGGAATACTAGGATATAGCAAAGAGGAGAGGCTAATGTGAAAATATCTACAAAAGGACGTTATGGTGTGGCGGCCATGTATGATTTAGCTATGCACTATGGAGAGGGGCCGATTTCTTTAAAAAGTATCGCACAGCGGCAAAAGATTTCTGAAAATTACTTAGAACAACTCATGAGTACTTTACGCAATGCTGGATATGTTAAAAGTATTCGTGGCGCTCAAGGTGGATATTCTTTAAGCAAAGAACCTGAAAAAATTTCAGTTGGCGATATTATAAGAACGATGGAAGGCCCAATTGTCTTAGTTGATTGTTTGTTAACAGATGCAGAGGACAATGATTATTGTGAGCGAGCTGAAATTTGTGTAACCCGTGGTGTTTGGGCTAAAGTTTGCGACAGTATAAGTTCTGTTTTAGATTCAATTTCTCTTGCTGATTTGTGCCAAGAAGAACAATTACAAGGAGATGTATGCGATAATGGAAAGGATTTATTTTGATCATTCGGCTACTACACCGGTGGATACGGAGGTAGCAAAGGTAATGCTAGAATATATGACAGAAAAGTTTGGTAACCCTTCTAGTGTTCACTCTTTTGGTCGGGAAACTCGTAAGGCAGTAGAAGAAGCAAGACATAGTGTAGCCGCTTTACTTGGTGCTGCTGCAAATGAAATCTTTTTTACTAGCGGGGGTACAGAGTCAGATAATCTTGCATTAAAAGGTATTGCTTTTGCTAATCGAAAAAAAGGAAATCATATTATTACTACAGCTATTGAGCATCATGCGGTATTGCACGCCTGTGAATACTTAGAAAAACAAGGTTTTACAGTTACTTATTTGCCAGTTGATGAAAATGCTATGGTTAGCGTAGAAGATATAAAGAATGCTATTACTGATAAGACAATACTCATTAGTGTAATGTTTGCTAATAACGAAGTAGGTACGATACAGCCTATTAAAGAAATTGGACAACTGGCAAAAGAAAAGAAAATATATTTTCATACAGATGCAGTACAAGCTGTAGGAAACTGTCATATTGATGTGAATGAACTAAATATTGACGTCCTTAGTTTGTCAGGACACAAATTATATGGTCCAAAAGGCATTGGAGCTATTTATATACGTAAGGGTGTAAAAATTGAATCTACCCAGCATGGTGGTTCTCAAGAACGCAAACTAAGACCGGGAACAGAAAATGTACCTGGTATTGTAGGATTAGGAAAAGCTGCCGAGCTTGCCAGGATTGAATTAAATCAAAGAATTTCACATCTTACAAATCTAAGGGATAAACTGCTTAAAGGAATCCAAGAAAAGATTTCTGACATTAAGTTAAACGGGCATAAAGAAATTCGTTTACCTGGCAACGTAAATATCAGTTTTTTATATGTGGAAGGAGAATCTCTTCTTTTGAATCTTGATTTGAAAGGCATTGCAGCGTCAAGTGGTTCAGCATGCACTTCAGGATCTCTTGATCCATCTCATGTCTTATTAGCTATGGGTCTTACACATGAAGTCGCACACGGCTCACTTCGACTCTCCTTAGGACGTGGCAACACAGAAGCTGACATAGATTATTGCTTAGAAGTATTGCCTCAAATTGTTGAGAGATTGCGGAGTATGTCACCATTAAATGCCAATTCTAAATTAGCAGCTAATAATCCTTG
>JBEQCC010000180.1:0-356 GCA_041639455.1 Pelosinus sp.
ATTTGAAGCGCGAGCTGTCGAGAATACCGCCCATACCAATGATAAGATTTTTAGGCAGAACGCTTGCTTTCAATGCAATATATGTCATTGTATCCATTGGATTACTAATGATTACAAAGATAGCCTTAGGGGAATATTTTAAAATATTATCAACTACACCTTTAACAATACCTGCATTGGTGCCGATCAAGTCTTCACGCGTCATACCAGGTTTGCGAGGAATACCAGAGGTGATTACAACTACATCGGAATCTGCAGTTTTACTATAGTCACTGGTACTACCAGTAACCCTAGTATCAAAACCAAGCAAGGTTGCAGTTTGCATCATATCCAATGCTTTACCTTCAGAAACCCCT
>JBEQCC010000180.1:366-5959 GCA_041639455.1 Pelosinus sp.
AACCCCTTCCTTGCTCTCCAATAAGACCAATTCGCTTGCTAATTCTCTTTGTGCAATTACGTTTGCGCAGGTTGCGCCTACATTACCAGCACCAACAACAGTAATTTTCATCCTGACATCATCCTCCTAAAGTTTGTACATTCTTTTGCTTTTAGCATATGTTAACCCTATTAATAATTATAACTCTCTTCTCATAGGTTTGTATAGAGCTCAAGTGAATTAAATTACATACTATTACAAAAATAATACAATATTGTGAAATTAGATAAAGAAATAAAATAGTAAAAAAACGATTTGACAGGCATTTAGCGCACTAAAAAAACCCTTCTACAATTGTAGAAGGGCTGATTTGCTGTTTTGAATATTAACGACCGCTGTTTTTGCTGAAGCAATCGCGGCAATATACAGGACGATCGCTGCTTGGACGGAAAGGCACTTGTGTTTCTACACCGCAAGCTGCACAGGTTACATCATGCATTTCGCGTTGTGGACGAGCACCGCCACGGTTAAAGCTGCTACCGCCATTATTTCTTTGTTTACGAGCTGCACGACATTGTGGGCAACGGCCAGGCTCGTTAGTGAATCCTTTTTCGTTGTAGAATTCTTGTTCTGAAGCTGAGAACACGAATTCTGCGCCACATTCGCGGCATGCCAAAGTTTTGTCTTGAACCATTGTAATAGTCCCCCTCAAATTTTCTGGCCCAAAATGGTATAGGGTTCACTACTGTCCTTACCAAAAACCTACTTGAGAAGGATATATAATGGAATCTCACTAGACCTATGTACTTGGGCTCTATTATAAGTATACTATTATTTTTTTAAAAGTAAAGTTTTTTCTATAAAATTTTCTCTATATTTTTATATTATTTCCTTTTTTTGATAAATATTGGGAGTTATCTTTTAATAGTATGCATGAAGCAGAAAAAAGCTGTACATACTATTTTTGATTACATTAACCTAAAATTTCTATAGGGAGGCTAGTTTACATGACGATCCTAGACAAGGTAAGCTCAGAGACTCGTGGTATCTTCAACATGTTTTTTGACAAAGAACCTCTTAACTATTTAGAAGCAGCTGGATTATATGGAATCATTGCCCAAGGCCGCTATAATGTCGCTGCCCTTGAGGTTCTTTATAATCATGCCCAAGATCATGATTTAAAAACATTGATTAAGGAAGCAATTGACAGACAAAGCAAGGTGATTATCGAGCATTCTGAAGAGCTGCTCCAAGAAAGCGGTGGTCGAATTCCAGCTTTGTCCTTCAGTCAGCGCACTTTGCACAAAGACTCTTTAAACATTCCCACAGATGCTCATCTAACGGATGGTGAAGTTGCCATCGCTGTCGGCACTATGGGTAAAGCCGCGCAAATGGCCTTATTAGCCGCCCTGCACCAATCTTACCAAGTAGGAGTCGCATTAATGTATCGTAGAATGCTGGATGCTGGTCTCGATTGGGATTATCGTCTATTGCAGCTTATGTTACAACGCGGCTGGCTCCCCAGACTGGCTAAAATCGAACATTAAAAACCTTAACAAAGCCTTTAAAAACAAGCACAATAAAGAAACCCTCCAGTATTTCTGGAAGGTTTTTTTATTATGCTTGTTTTTCGAATTGGTCTTTGCCAACTCCACACAATGGACAGACCCAATCCTCAGGGATATCTTCAAATTTAGTGCCAGGGGCGATACCGCTATCTGGATCACCAGCTTCTTCATCATATACATAGCCACAAACTACACATACCCATTTTTCCATATTTAATCGCTCCTTTTTCTTGTAAATTTAGTTAATCTGTTATCATTTTACCATATTTATAAAAATTAGCAACTACTATCTATTATCCAAGTTTCATTTACCACCTGCGGCTGGAACCGCCTCCTCCGCCAGAGCCTCCACCAAAACCGCCTCCTCCTCCGCCGCCACCGCGTCGGGATAAAACGGACAACAGCATATAAGTTATGGCTCCGCCAAAGAATAGCCAATCCATCAGCAGCAGTAAGATAACCCCAACAGCAATCGCAATTTTCGCCCACCAAGGAAGTGTATCCCATCCTCCTTCTTGCGTGGCAGCTTGTGCCTGCTGTACAGGTTTGGCATCGGTTCTAAGTTCGAGATTATATTCTTTTGCTACTTCCGTAGCAACCGTCAGATAGCCGTTTAAAATGCCTTTATCATAATCTCCCTGTTGAAAATAAGGAATCATATAATTATCTTGAATACGTCCAGTCTTTGCATCTGGCAGCGCCCCTTCAAGGCCGTAGCCAACTTCAATGCGAGACTGTTTATCGTCCACTGCTACTAAAATAAGAACTCCATTATTAAGGGTTTTATCACCCACACCCCACTGCCTCAGAACTTCTAAGGAATACTCTTCCAAAGGTGCTCCCTCTAGTGTTTTGGTGGTCATGACCACAATCTGCGCCTTTGTTTTAGCAGCAAGCTGGCTTCCTAAGCTATTGATCCGAGACTTTGTTTCCGGACTTACTACGCCAGCATAATCCTGAATGTAAATACTATTCGTAGGAGCCGGCGGTACTTGCGGCTGTGCCCAAGCTACTGCAGCGATCAACAGATATGCCACAAACACAATCCAGGCTAGCCTCTTTTTCATATTCTTCCCTCGCTTATACGAATCATACTAAGAAGAAAAATAAACTTTTCTTTATTAAAACTTCACTTGCGGTACTTGCTGTGCGCCTTCTGCTGCTTTGAAGTATTCTTTTGCTCCAAAGCCTAACATTCCTGCATAAATATTTGATGGGAATGTACGAATTTTTGAATTGTATACCTGTACTGCATCATTATAATCTTTACGTGCTACAGCAATGCGATTTTCAGTACCGGCTAATTCATCAGCCAGCTGTCTAAAGTTCTGATCCGCTTTAAGGTTTGGATAGTTCTCTGCGATGACTAACAATCTGGAAAGTGCGCCGCCTAATTCATTATTTGCTTCTGCTTTAGCAGCAACCCCTTGACTTCCGGCAAGTTTTGCTCTTGCATCTGCTACTGCCTTAATGGCTGCTTGTTCATGCTGGGCATATCCGGAAACAGTTGCATTTAAATTCGGAATTAAATCGGCCCGACGCTGCAGCTGATTTTCTACCTGGCTCCACTTGCCATTTATTGCTTCGTCCATAGCAACCAAACCATTATAGCCAGAGAATGCGCCTATCACCAGCACAGCAACTAGAGCAAGCACAATCCATACTGTTTTGTTCATATCATTGAATCCTCCTTAACATTATGTTACTTACATTCTATCCAACTTTACAGGAAATGAAAAGTACAATTTTTTCCAGGTTTTAATGTCGTTGCTGGCGGAAAAAATTATACACGGCTTGTGCCGCCGGAAAAGTCATCGTGCTTACCGCCGCCATTTCCTCAACGGTGGCTGCTTTCATTTTAGCCAAGCTGCCAAAATGATCCCATAATGCTTTACGCCGTTTCCCGCCAATCCCTGCAACATGATCCAATACTGACACCATATTTCGTTTGGAACGGAGCTTTCGATGATAGGTAACAGCAAAGCGGTGAGCTTCATCCCGAATCCGTTGAATCAGATATAAAGCTTGTGAATGCCGGGGTAAAATCAAAGGCTCACTGTCTCCTTCACGGAAAATATGCTCGAATTCTTTTGCCAGACCAATAACAGGAACCTGGAGCCAGCCAGCACCACGGATGATTTCTAAAGCAGAACTTAATTGTCCCTTACCACCATCAATGATGATTAAATCAGGAGGCGGCTGCCCTCCTTGGGCGTATCGTCTGCTTACTACCTCCTGCATGGATTTAAAATCATCTGGTTTTCCTTCCACTGTCAACAATTTATAACGACGATATTCTTCTTTTTTTGGCATACCACTTTCAAAAACCACCATCGATGCTACCGTCTCTGCTCCTTGAATATGGGAAATATCAAAGCACTCCATGCGTTCTGGCGGACCATCCAGCCCTAAGTATCTTCCCAGATCAGCTAGCGCTCCTTCTGTTTGCTCCGAATGCGCTTTTATCTTTCCTTCTTGCTCTTGAAGCACCAGGGCTGCATTCCCGTCTGCCATAGTAACAATATCTTTTTTCGTACCTCGTTTGGGTGTTTCCACAGCCACTCGGCTGCTCTTTAGCTGGCTTAACCATTCTCCTAACAAGAACTGCTCTTCAATGTTCATCGGCAATAAAATTTCTTTCGGAATAAATGTACTTTGGCTATAATACTGTTTGAGAAAAGCAGTTAGAACTGCTTCATCCTCTTCCTGATCACTGCCTGCTAACAAGAAATGATCCCGCCCTACCATCTTTCCGCTTCTAATAAAAAATACCTGAACGCAAGTTCCCAGAGCAGAACGAGCTAAACCAATGGCATCCTGATCCCCTGCCCCTGTAACAATATTTTGTTTTTCCCTGACTTTTTCCACTGCAGCCAATTGATCCCTGAGCTTTGCTGCTTGTTCAAAGGCCAGTTCCTGGGCTGCAACCTCCATTTTCTTTTTCAGGCTTTGCACTACAGTATCACTGCGACCCTCCAGCAGCAGACAAACTTCTTTTATCATACTTTGATACGTTGCCGCATCTACAAAGTCAGCACAAGGCGCTAAACATCGCTTAATATGATATTCTAAACAAGGGCGTCTGGCATCTAATATTCTACAGCTGCGCAAAGGAAATAATTTGCGCATCAACTTGATGGTTTCATGAACCGCTCCTGCACTGGTATAGGGACCAAAATAACGGGCACCATCTTTTTGCACTCTTCGGGTAGCATATAAACGCGGAAACTCTTCATTTATTGTTACTTTTATATAAGGATAGGTTTTGTCATCCCGCAAACTAATATTATACTTTGGACGATGTTTTTTTATTAAATTGCATTCTAAGATTAAAGCCTCAATTTCCGATGCTGTAACAATATATTCCAGATTGACAATCCGCGATACCATGGACTGCACTTTTGGGGAGTGATTGCGACTGGATTGAAAATAAGAACGTACACGATTCTTTAATACAACGGCTTTGCCTACATAAATAATACGCTCCTGGGCGTCCTTCATTAAATAAACGCCTGGCTGATCCGGCAAATGGCTTAATTTCTCGATTAATTCATCATTCATATTGCTAAAATACTCCTTTGGAAAATAATATCTCATTGCCAAAAGACTAAAAGTATGAGATAATTGTAACATACTTTTAGCACCAGCTAATAATCTTTTTTGAAGGTTCAATGTATACATGCAATAAACTCATTGTCGACTTAAATGTTATATACTATAATTAAGTCCATTAACGTTCTAAATATTTTTACTTGATATTTGCAAATGGGAGGTCGCTATTGATGTTCAAAAGAATACTCATCGCCAATCGTGGTGAAATTGCCGTTAGAATCATTCGAGCCTGTCAGGAACTAGATATTGAAACAGTTGCCGTTTATTCAGATGTTGACGCCGAAGCCCTACATGTCCAACTGGCCGACTATGCGTATAATATCGGACCTGCAGATGCAATGAAGAGTTACCTAAATATGGATGCGATCATTATGGCCGCTAAAGCTTCCAAATCAGAAGCCATTCATCCAGGATACGGCTTTTTGTCCGAGAAC
>JBEQCC010000181.1:0-5944 GCA_041639455.1 Pelosinus sp.
CGTACAAAAAAGACAATCAACCTTCAACCGCAGCCCAATAATCTGGCTAAAAGATGCCTGGTTTTTGGCCAGGCCATATTGGCAAAGCCCTGAAAAGTACAAGGCAATTGCCCTGATTACCGTTGTAATTGTGCTTAACTTACTAATGGTGGGTGCAACTGTCATGTTAAACAAATGGTATAATGTTTTTTATGATGCAATTCAGCATTATGATAAAGTTAAGTTTTATCAAGCGGCGACCAGTGAATTGTTTGGAAAAGTTCAGGAGACTCCTCAGAAAGAAACGACTCCTTTTTATCCTCGGAGTCCATATGCTGCGGCTAAATTATATGCCTATTGGATTGTTGTTAATTATCGGGAAGCGTATGACATGTTTGCTTGCAATGGAATTTTATTTAATCATGAATCACCGATTCGTGGTGAAACCTTTGTTACACGTAAAATTACGAGAGCCGTAGCTCATCATAAATTAGGAGTAGGCAATATCTTATATTTAGGCAATTTAGATGCAAAAAGAGATTGGGGATTTGCTGGTGATTATGTAAAAGCGATGTGGCTTATGCTGCAGCAAGAAAAACCAGAAGATTATATCATCGCTACGGGAGAAACCCATTCTGTGCGTGAATTTGTAGAATTAGCTTTTCAGAATATTGGAACAAGTATTGAGTGGCAAGGAACAGGAGTCGCAGAAAAGGGGATAAATCGTATTACGGGTGAGAGGTTAATTGAAGTAGATGCGCGTTATTTTCGGCCAACAGAAGTTGATCTTTTGCTCGGTGATGCGACGAAAGCAAAAGAAAAGCTCAAATGGCAGCCAGAAGTTAGCTTGAATGAAATGGTGCATCAAATGGTATGCCAGGATATCAAACTGGTTGAACGTGAATTATTATGTAAGGAACACGGATTTAGTGCTGAGAGTATACGGAGCGGCAAGGAGTAAAAGAGGAGTGCCGTAGGATATCAATGATGGAGGCGGACTATGGAACAACATGCCAAAGTTTATATCGCTGGACATCGAGGGCTAGTAGGTTCTGCCATTTTACGTAAACTGACCCATGATTCAGATACCGATATCATATGCCGTACCAGCCAAGAATTGGATTTGTGTAATCAGGCTGAAGTTATGAAATTTTTTGCTGCAAAGGAGCCTGAGTATGTATTTCTGGCAGCTGCAAAGGTAGGGGGGATACTTGAGAACCAGACCTATCCTGCTAATTTCATCTACGAAAACGTTATGATGCAATCAAATATTATTCATGCTGCCTATAAGTATAAGGTGAAGAAATTACTATTTTTAGGGAGTTCTTGTATTTACCCTAAATTAGCCCCTCAGCCAATAAAAGAGGAGTATTTGTTAACGGGTGAATTAGAGCCTACGAATGCTGCTTATGCAGTTGCTAAAATTACGGGGATACAAATGTGCCAAGCGTACAATAACCAATATGGGACAAAATTTATATCCATCATGCCGACTAATTTATATGGTCCTAATGATAATTTTGACTTAACATCATCCCATGTGCTACCGGCATTAATTAGAAAATTTCATGAAGCGAAGATCAATCATTTGCCAAGTGTTGAGATATGGGGTACAGGTAAGCCACGGCGAGAATTTTTACATGTAGATGATTTAGCCGATGCATGCTTGTTTCTAATGGAGGAGTATGAAGGGAATCAACCGATCAATGTAGGAGTTGGTAAAGACATTTCGATTCAAGAATTAGCAGCATTGGTTGGAGGCGTTGTAGGATATTCGGGAGAAATTCTATATAATTCTGCTATGCCAGATGGAACCCCTCGTAAATTACTGGATGTAGCCAAAATAACAGATCTTGGTTGGCAGCCAAAATTAAAATTAGAAGATGGTATAGATAAGACCTATCAATGGTATCTGGGTAACTTCAAAGCCTAGAATTGTAGTGATTCGTAAGTCTAGCAAAGGAGGATATACAGGTCGATTCCAATTATTTTTATACATTATGGCGATAGTGATTACTTGCAGTATAGTCTACTTCAGGCAAAACGATCCAATAAAAGTAAGGATATTATATTAATTGGTGATGAAAGTAATAATAAATATCCTTTTGTTAAGCATTTTAATGTGAATGAGAGCAGTTCCATGAAGAATTTTGCCAAAGTCTATAAGCATATGAATTTCAATTCCCATGAGTATGAATTGTTCTGTATACAAAGATGGTTTATATTACGGGATTTTATGATCACCCATAACGTTAAGCAATGTTATTACCAGGATTCGGATGTCATGTTATATGAAGATATTGAAAAAGAAGATATTGCTGGCTTTGACTTCGGGTTTTGCGGGGGAATTTCCGCAGGGATATCTTTTATTAATAATGTAGCAGCTTTAGATGCCTTTTGTTCATTTATAACCAGCTGTTATACACAAGAAGAGCTCAGACAGCAACTTGAAAATATGTATCAATCCATCATAGCCACGATACCTCATGGGGGTATCTGTGACATGGTGTTTGTTAATTTATATTGTAATAACACAAATCCAGAAAAAATATATGATTTATCAACGATTCGTGATGGTGCTGTATTTGACCTGAATGTAAATCTGATTGATGAATATGAAGAGTGGCATGGGCGGAAAAAGATCTATTATACAAACAAAGGTGTTTTCTGTAAAAACCTAGCTCTTGATCAATTTATTAGGTTTAAAGCTCTTCATTTTCAAGGTTCAGCTAAAAGCTTTATGAGATATTTTTTTGAAAAATCTCTTGAAGAATGTACGAACCCGATAGTATTTGATTATTCTACTTGTCAATGGCATGAAATATATGATTTGCATTTCAATTGACAGCTATGGTTAATAGTCCAGAGTAAGGATTTCCATACGGTAAAGAGAGGTGCTTAAGATAGTGAATTCGGAAGTAACACTTTTATACGATGATGAAAATCAATCAGGAAATATAAAAATTATAGTAAAGAACATTCCCGATATTACCATTGTAGATGAAAATAGGAGTGAAACCGTTATATTTTCGGAATGCGGCAGACAAATCAGATGGCTGAGCAATAAAATATCACAAGACTTTCCCAATGAAAAGTACATTGGACTGATCTTTAAAACTTCAAGAGAATTGATATTACACTGGTTTGCAGTATTAGATGCGGGTAAGGAACCGCTGATTATTCAATATCCAACTAAAAAACAAAGTCTAATTTACTGGCATAATTCAATTAGTCATACTATATCTTCCGCAAACATCCAAGGAGTTATATGCGAAGAAGGCATTCGAGCTTTAGAAATTGAAAAAATAGTAAAGGCTTCTTTCTTTGATGGCAAAATTCTAGAGGCGGATTCCAGTTGTGATGAAATCATCAATGGTGCCTTTATTCAATTATCATCAGGAACTACTGGTATGAGAAAAGGCATGAGATTTACTTTCCAACAGCTATATCAGTATATTCAGAGTTATAATCACATCATGGAAATGAAGAAAAGCGATTGTATTGTTTCATGGCTGCCTTTGTATCATGATATGGGATTTATTGCATGTTTTAGCATGCCTATTTTTTTAGGGATTAAGCTGGTTTTAATTGATCCGATTGTTTGGGTCAGTAATCGGTCCATTCTATTTAAGACCATTGCCCATTATGGTGGCACGCTTTGTTTTATGCCTAACTTTGGCTTTGAAGTTATGGCAAAAGAGCCAATAGTTAGTCCTATAACAACAATGAGACGCTGGGTATCAGGAGGAGAGCCTGTAAAGAAAGAAACGATGGTTCGCTTTTCTCAGCATATCAATATAACCTTGGAATCCATTTCTGTTGTTTATGGCTTTGCTGAAACCATTATGGCAATATCCCAAAGCAATGGTATTAAGACCTGTGAAAAAGAAGGCAGAGAAGTAACCAGCTGTGGAAGGATTATCCCGGGAACAATTGTTAAAATCATTGGCAATGAAGTATATGCCAAAAGCGGTTATTCGATACAGGCTTATTTAGATCAAATTCCAATAACAGACAGCGAAGGATATATCCCTACAGGTGATATTGGATTTATTGAGGATAACGAACTGTTCATTGAAGGGCGTAAACATGATGTTATGATTCAAGCAGGACAAAAGTTTATGTTAAATGAAATGGATACGATTTTAGCTCACGTTGTTCCAGAGTGGGAGGGGCGTGGTGTATGTTTAGCAAAAGATGATGCAAGAACGGGCACACAAACCCTTCTTGTTCTATTAGAACGAGACGATATAACCGATACCCGACAATATAAAGAGCTGGCAAATCGCTTAAGCCACGCATTGCCAATGGGCAATTTTGAATTTTATTTCGTGCCAGAAGAATTTGTTACAAAAACGTCATCAGGTAAGATCAACCGTAAGAAAACCCTGGAAGATTTTCTAAAATATCAAAGTTGGCAGGAACGTGATAGAAAGAATGGCATGATTGCGGATATTAAAGATGAAATAGCGCGGTATTTTCATGGCTCATCTTTTGATACTCCCATTGCAAAAACGTTAGATTCTTTGGGTATTATTATTTTAAATTCCATAGCCCAGGAACAGCGTATCAGCATTTCAGGAGATATGAGTTTACAGGATGTTATTCAAGCATGCAGTGAGAAGAATAAAGAGCAAAATAGCAGTATGCATTCACAGATGAAGGAAGTTATTTCAATCGTTTCTGTTATGGATTATTCTGTAATTGGGAAATTTACACCTCAAGATATGGAACGAATCGAAAGAGAAGTTGGAATGCCGGTAGAATTTGAACATGTTTGTATGCCGCCAGCGCCTATTATTTATCATGATCTAGTATTTTGTGATTATTTTATTTGTCGTGACTTTGATGAACGATATTCCTATTATTTAAATTGTATACAGAAAATAAAAGAAGCCAGCTTATTGCTTTTAGATGATCACGGGGAATTTGCTGTTGGCGGTGCAGGTGCTTTTCCGGTTATGAGCAAAAAATTTAGCCGAAACCCATTAAGTGATTATGTGGTTTATCGATGGCAAAAATATTCGAGAAATCATCAATCGCTCCCGGTGGGAAATGTTGTTCATGGTCTTAGCCTTTCAGCAGAAAAACATTTAAAAGCAATGCAACAAATTTCTTCCTATTTAGGAGTCCCTATTTTTCGGGCAGCAGTATGTGAAAATTATCGTCAGCTTACTGGTGACTGGGAGTATAAAGATTATAAATACAGTTTTCAAATCATTCATGACAAAATACCCGATTATTCCAATCATGATCAATTGGTTACATCCTTATGTGATTTTGTAAAAAAACATAAGGATCACTTAAAGCGAAAGGCAGTAAGCAGCGTGAATCGAAATTTGGATTATAGCGATTTGTGGCACTTTTGCTCCTATTGTGTGAACCCTATTTTCTTAGACCAAGTGATAGACTCTTTTCATAGTTTTATCATTCATGGGCTGCCTGGAAGTTTGCACTACCTGCAAAAAAAGTTGGGGGAAAAAGGGAAAAAATATTGCTATGTTCCTGCCTTAAATTCCAATGGCGGCTTTGATCCTATTTTAGAAGCATCTTATGAGTGTATCTTGCAAATTGGTAGCTGGGGGACGCCCAAGACTGCATTACCTGTAATTTCCCTAATGGCAGCTGGTGGTCCATTAATAGCAAATTTACCTGACAGCTTTATCGTCGATCCAGATATCTTGGGAAATTCCTTCATTGCTATGCCTGAGGTCATAGATGCATTTTTAAAAAGATCTTGATATATAGAAAAGAATCCCCGCTCAAGAAGCAGGGATTCTTCTATATATCAAGACTTAAAGAGGTTGAGATCCTGAAAGACCATTTCTTTAACGATTTCTTCTAACGTACTTTGGGGTTTCCATCCTAAATCCTGGTAGATCTTGGAGGCATCACCCAGAAGAGGAACTTGTTCGCTTGGTCTGAAAAAATTACTATTGATTTCTAGAAAGTTTCTATAATCAAG
>JBEQCC010000182.1:0-5931 GCA_041639455.1 Pelosinus sp.
AGGCAAGGCATCCAGTGATCATACGATGCGTCAGGAAGATATTAACCAGCTGCTAGTGGATAAAGCAAAAGAAGGTAAAAATGTGGTGCGCTTAAAAGGCGGAGATCCTTTCGTCTTTGGGCGAGGTGGTGAAGAAGCACTAACCTTAGTGGAAAATCATATTTCTTTTGAAATTGTACCTGGGATAACCTCAGCCATTTCAGTGCCTGCTTATGCTGGCATTCCTGTGACTCATCGAGGGATTGCGACTTCATTTGCGGTCATCACTGGACATGAAGATCCCACTAAGCCGGAGTCAACAATTAAATGGTCACATATATCTACTGGGGTAGATACCCTAGTATTTTTAATGGGAGTAGAAAATCTTCCTCATATTACATCCAAATTGATTGAGCATGGCCGCTCTGCAGATACACCTGCTGCAGTGATTCGCTGGGGAACGAAACCTGAACAGAAGGTTTTAGTTACGACGGTAGGGAATGCTGCTGAGGATGTGGCAAAAGCAGGGATCAAGCCGCCAGCGATCTTTATTGTCGGCGAAGTTGTAAAATTGCGTGAAAAGCTGGGCTGGTTTGATCAACGTTTGTTGTTCGGGAAAACGGCCTTGGTCACTCGTGCAAGAGAACAGGCTAGTGTTTTAACAGGTCAATTAGAAGCTTTGGGAGCTCAATGTATAGAAGCGCCAGCCATCAAACTGGTTCCGCCAGAGAAATATACTGAACTGGATGAAGCGATTGAAAAATTACCGACGTATGATTGGCTGATTTTTACCAGCATAAATGGTGTTGAATATTTCTTTAAGCGTTTACATAGCATGAGGAAAGATAGTCGGGCTTTAGGCAGCGTTCAGGTTGCTGCCATTGGTGCGCAAACGGCAGCAAAGCTAAAAGATTATGGAATTTTAGCAGATATTGTACCTTTGGAATTTAGAGCCGAAGGTATTGTTGCTGCAATGACTGGCAGGATTCAGCCAGGTATGTCAGTGCTCATTCCGAGAGCGTTGGTAGCAAGAGATCTTTTACCGGAAAAGTTAGGGGAAATGGGAGCAAGGGTAAACGTCGTTCCTGTTTACCGTACCCTTACTGGAGATACGGATGGTAAGATTTTATCGGAAAAGCTAAAAGCAGGAGAAATTGATCTTGTTACATTCACCAGCTCTTCTACAGTAACCAATTTATTGAATTTATTAGGAGACCAGGGAGCAGAACTCTTGAAAAATGCCAAGATTGCATGCATAGGTCCGATCACTGCCGGCACGTGCTTGGAACATGGCATTACTCCGGATGTGATTGGTGAGGAATACACGATTCACGGTATGATGGAAGTCATTAAAAAGCTATATGAGGAGGCCTGAAAATGAGTTGTTTGCTTCGTCCGCGACGTCTTAGAGTTTCTGCCGGAATACGGCAGTTAGTTCGGGAAACAACTCTTGAGGTTGGTAATCTAGTATATCCTTTATTTGTCGTTCCAGGAAATCAAATACGCAGGGAAATTTCTTCTATGCCAGGTGTTTTTCATTTGTCTCCCGATATGGCAGTCAAGGAAGCGGCTGAGGCATTTTCCTTAGGTATACCGGCAGTTATCATTTTTGGTCTTCCTGAATATAAAGATGCAGAAGGATCAAGTGCCTGGGATATGAATAGTCCTGTACAAAAAGCAATGAGTCTGATTAAGGCAGCATTACCTGAAATCGTAGTAATTGGTGATGTGTGCCTGTGTGAGTATACCAGCCATGGTCATTGCGGCTTGCTGAAAGGTCAAGAGGTTGATAATGACAGTACCTTGGAATTACTAGCAAAAACCGCTGTGAGTCAGGCTCAGGCAGGTGCTGATATCATAGCGCCTTCTGATATGATGGATGGACGTATATTAGCGATTCGCACTGCGTTAAATGAAAGTGGCTATAGCAATGTATCCATTATGTCCTATGCCGTAAAATATGCATCTGCTTATTATGGACCATTCCGTGACGCTGCTGACTCAGCACCGCAATTTGGTGATCGCAAAAGCTACCAAATGGACCCTGCTAATAGTCGGGAAGCCATGCGCGAGGTCGAGCTAGATATTGCAGAAGGTGCAGATATTATTATGGTGAAACCGGCTTTGGTTTATTTGGACATTGTTCGTCAAGTTAGGGATCGCTTTGACTATCCTTTGGCAGTTTATAACGTAAGTGGTGAATATTCTATGGTTAAAGCTGCAGCAGCCCAAGGATGGATTGATGAAAAGCGTACAGTGATGGAAACACTGGTTAGCATGAAACGGGCCGGAGCGGATATTATTATTACCTATCATGCAATGGATGTTGCCCGCTGGTTAAAAGAGGAATAAGAATAGAGACAATAAACCACCTTATTATTTTTAGGAGGTCTACTCATGGCATTTCATTTAAATAAATCGACTGAAGCATTTAATGAAGCAAAGCAGTATATACCAGGGGGCGTTAATAGTCCTGTACGTTCCTTTCGAGGTGTTGGCGGAACGCCGCCTTTTATTGCGAGGGCTGCAGGCAGCCACTTATATGATATTGATTCGAATCAATATATTGATTATGTTGGTTCATGGGGTCCGATGATTTTAGGTCATGCTCATCCTGCAGTAGTAGAAGCCTTAGTTCAAGCTGTGTCTAATGGAACAAGTTATGGAGCACCTACTCTTTTAGAGACTACCTTGGCTAAATTAGTGCAGCAGGCCGTGCCTTCTATGGAATTGATACGCATGGTGAATTCAGGAACAGAGGCTACCATGAGTGTATTGCGTTTAGCAAGAGCGTATACGAAACGCAGCAAAATTGTTAAATTTATTGGTTGCTATCATGGACATCATGATAGTCTGCTGGTAAAGGCAGGGTCAGGGGCGGCTACTTTAGGTGTACCTGACAGTCCTGGCGTATCTGACGCTGTTGCCGGTGGAACGATTTCCGTAAATTATAATGATATATCAGCTCTGGCAGAGGTCTTTTCTCAATATGGCGAAGAGATTGCCGCCGTCATTATTGAACCTGTTGCCGGCAATATGGGAATGGTGCTGCCGCAGGAAGGATACCTGGCAGCCGTACGTGAAATTACGCAGCGGTATGGTTCGTTACTGATATTTGATGAGGTTATGACTGGTTTTCGTGTGGCTTACAGCGGAGCACAGTCAGTGTTCGGCATAAAACCTGATTTGACCTGCTTAGGAAAGATTATCGGCGGTGGTTTGCCCGTAGGTGCCTATGGCGGCAGGCAGGATATTATGGAGCTCATTTCTCCTGCTGGCCCTGTATATCAGGCAGGTACACTAAGCGGCAATCCGTTGGCAATGACAGCAGGGATTACCACTCTTACTCTCTTATCGCAAACACCAGGACTATATGAGAAGTTAGCTGAGAAAACCAAAACGTTATGTGCCGGAATCCGCGCTCAAGGTGAGAAGTATGGTTCTACATTGCAGTACCATCAGCTTGGTGCCATGTTTGGCATGTTCTTCACAGACCAACCTGTATATGATTATGAGAGTGCGAAACAATCGGATATTGGTGCATTCAATACCTTCTTTCATGCGATGTTAGAGCAAGGGGTATATATGGCACCGTCTCAATTTGAAGCAGGATTTATGTCTGCTGCTCATTCGGAAGAAGATATTGCTGTGACAATTGCAGCAAGTGGCTATGCTTTTGCTAAAGTGACAGAGTACCATAAAAACAATAAATAACCATACTGAGATAAGAGAATACTTTTTCGTAAAAGAGCAGTGCTGAAACGATGTTTGGCACTGCTCTTTTTTCTTCCCGTATTCACGGTTCAAAAGTTCTTATGGTTTTAATAAGCTTTTTTAATTTCAATTTTATAAGCTTTCAATTTCCGATAAAGTGTACTTCTATCCATTCCCAGCAATTTAGCTGCGCGGGTTATGTTAGAATGGCATTGTGCTAATGCATCCGTAATCCGTTTGTCTTCTGATGGCAGAAGGTCATTGTCAGGTGGGGGGAGATCGCTTGCTGTGGCAGGTAGTTCTGTTTCCTCTTCTCTGTCATGCCAATATTTTTTTATAACATCTTCGGTAATCCATTTTTCACTGGCAATGACCACCAATCTTTCTATGAAATACTTTAATTCCCGAACATTTCCTGGCCAGAAATATCCCGATAGATAGTTATATCCAGAATCAGAAATATCCAATTGTTTAAAATGTCGTCTTTTATAATATTCCAAAAAATGATGTGCAAGATATTGTATATCATTTTTTCTATTGCGTAATACAGGCAGCGTCATGGTTAGTACTTTAAGTCGATAAAAAAGATCTTGTCGAAATTGTCCTTCCTTAATGAGTTCTGTTAAATTTTTATTAGTAGCTGCAATAATCCTCATATCAACGGGTATGTATTTGTCATCCCCGAGACGCATGACCTGCTTTTCCTGCAGCACACGAAGCAAGCGACTTTGAGCGTACTTATCCATTTCTGAGATTTCGTCAAGAAAAATGGTGCCTGTATGAGCCATTTCAAACAAACCAGGTTTTCCTTTTTTGGTTGCGCCCGTAAATGCTCCTTCTACATAACCAAATAATTCGCTTTCAAGTAAGTTTTGCGGCAAGGCCGCACAATTGACAGCAACAAACGGTCCATG
Source organism: Pelosinus sp. (assembly GCA_041639455.1). Taxonomy (GTDB): domain Bacteria; phylum Bacillota; class Negativicutes; order DSM-13327; family DSM-13327; genus Pelosinus. The sequence continues at coordinate 4,608 of JBEQCC010000182.1, forward strand.
TTTTCGTTGGCTTTCGTTATGTATGCTTTGGGCAAATAACTCCTTTCCTGTGCCCGATTCTCCTGAAATTAATACGGTGGCATCGATTAAAGAGATTTCTTGTGCAATTCGCTTAATTTCAATCATCTGAGGTGAGACTCCTAATAGATCGGTGAAGTGATATTTAGCAATGAATTTCCTGGTGATTAACTCATTGCGGATTCTCGCTTCCATTTCCTGAATGCGGGTGACATCCTGGAAAGCGATGATTGCACCAATGATCAATTGATCGACGATGATAGGTGCAATGTTAAAGCTAATCCATATGGTACCAAGCTGAACCACTTGACCGATGGATTGCTGTCCTTCTAGTAAACAAGCATCAAAGTTGATAAAGGTAAGCATAGAGTCTATTTTTTGCCCCAATATATCTTTGGCAGAGCGATTTAACAATCGTTCTGCCGTCGGATTAAAAACTTTGACGACTCTGTCCTTATTTATGCTGATAATGCCGTCTAATGAATAGTCTACTAAGGCTTTAAATTCTTGGGCTTTTTCTTTTTCGATTTTTCGACCCAACATAATTTTTTGGGCTTCTAGGAATGCCGTTCGGATGGAAAAATCTCCCGAGCGTATGAGGTGGGTCATTAATCCTTTCTTTGCAGCCAGAAGAATGGTTTTTATACCGCCTACCACGATGTCTGCATCTGTTACTGCTACTTCTGTTATTTTGGAAGGGAGATCCTCAACTGCTTTAAGAGGATAAATGGTCAACTCAATGTCGAGAATGGTTGAGAGTATTTCGATATCGTGGATCATATTGCTGAATGCCAATATCGCAACCTTGGGGTGAGGCAGTCCTGTTAGTTTTTTGGACTCATGAAAAACTTGGGCCAGGTCTTGACCTGTAATGGGAATTTCAACAACGGGTATATTCACTCGAGACTCAATGATTAATCGGGCGGTGCCGCCTCGGCAGACAATCACATCAACGTCTTCATTTTGCAGTTTTTTGGCAAGCCTAATCCCTCTATTTAGTCTGGCTAAATAGATATCAAATTTGTGATGTAAGCCCAGCTCATCAATTATTTTCTTGCCTTGCAAAAATAATTGTTTATCCGGAGCAATAAAGGCGATTTTTGACAATCCTCTCAGTCCTTTATATTAAATGTTTTATCTATTGTACATGCTTAAAAAAGAAAATACAACAACAATTGTAGTTATTGACGCTGCAATTGTTGCATACATTGTCGTGGCTTTCGGTCTCGAAGCTGGTGGCTTGCGCCCAGTCTTTTTCAAACTCGCTGGCGCTGGTCTGGATGGACTGCTCCACGTCGCGCGCGGC
>JBEQCC010000183.1:0-5925 GCA_041639455.1 Pelosinus sp.
TAGTTTTTAATACTCCTGCTTTAACATCATAAAAACGGGCTGTCAGTTTGCTTAAAGCTTCGGGATTGCTATATTCCTGAGGCTCTAAGGAGTTGACAATATGTAGAGCTGCATATTGGTTGGGATATGCTTCATTGATAAATTTCCAACGAGATAGCAGGAGTTCATCAATCAGTTTTGTGGATTCATCCTCCCGTTTAAGATCAAGTTGTGGATTCGTCTTCAATATCCGTTCAAACATTGGACTTGCAGCTGTTTGACGTACTTCACCAAGGCGACTGGTCAACCAAGTATTCATATGGTCGGCCGCTTCACCGGTTCTAAGTACCATAGATTCAGTTAAATCCGATTCAATTACCTTCTGGAACTGCCAATAAGCAACCCCGGTCAGAGAGAGTAAACCAATAATAATCACTGGTAGTATTATAGCTAGCAGTTTAAATTTAAAAGACAAGTTCTTCATTGTTTAAAACCTCCCAAGATTTGATTGATTGCTATAAATTAAAATTATTTCATGTCAGATTACAATGGTGAAGTATTTAAACTGACTACAAAGTTAACAAATGCCAGTTTCTAACACCTAATATCCAAATTCTCCAGTTTTCCAAACTGCAAATGACGATATATTACATGATCCAATATTGCCTAGCTCTTTAGACAAATACAGTTGTACTTGCGAATGAATCTCTAATGACTGCTCTACCTGCAGTGATATTCCTTCCATACTGATATTAATTGCAGTGGCATGTATTGGTTCAGCAGATTCGTTGATAATAATAGTTACAGGTACATCGACATTGACACGAGGAGAATTTCGATTATCATTTATGATAACAGCTCGTCTTGCTTTAAGAGCTTCCTCGATCCACATACGGTCCCACACTCCATTTTCGATGTCTTTTGGGGAGGCCAATTTATGTTAGTGAAAATATACAACCCTGAGTTTGACATAAATACATCACTCCATTCTTAGGTTTAATATAGATATAAATAAAACCTGCGTAGCTGACTGGCGTTTGACCTTTTCTGGGAAACATTAGTCTGCCTATGGGAATTGCATTAAAAGCGCTGTTATTGTACAAAATTTGCCAGTCATAATGTTACTGTAATGTATTTGTATATAAAATACAATTGACTTAACAAAAATGTAATTTATAATTAATATCCGTGGGCGTTGCATATTTTGATGATTCGTTTCTTATTGGTGAACGATGACGGAAGTCTTACTTGAGTGGCAGAGTTTCCTGAAGGCCAATGGCTTTACAGTTATATCTTATCGTTTGGCAGTCGGTGGAGGTAATTGAACCGGAATATATGCGTAAAATCATTGCAGAACGAATGCGACAAGCACTAAAACTTTATGAATGTGTTTATAAGGAAGTTGTTTTTATGTTAATGAAGGCGTCTTTTTTCTTTTCATATTAATTTCAGAATGACTTGTTATACTGATTTTGCCAAAGACATTACACGATGTGATTAGAGAGGGGACAACTAGTACAATGACAAATAAAAAAGTTTGGCTTCATATAGCAATAATTTTAGGTGTAGCCGGTATACTCATGTTTTCTTATTTGGGATTTCACCCATTATTCGATTCGAATGAACCGGTATACGCCGAAACCGCCAGAGAGATGCTGCAGTTTGATGATTTTATTTCTCCTCGCATTTATGGCGAGTTCTGGTATGACAAGCCGCCGATGTATTATTGGCTGGTAGCAGCGGCATTTAAGATTTTCGGAATTGGTGAGTTTGCCGCCCGTTTTCCTTCCGCCTTTTTGGCAGTAGGAGGAAGTATTTTAACTTATTTATCGGGCCGGAAACTATTTAATGAGCGTGCCGGATTACTTGGCGCCCTGGTATTGGCAACGAGTCTGGAATATTTTTATTTGGGTAACGCAGCTGTTACGGATATGACACTGACTTTTTTCCTTATGGCGGCATTGCTGTCATTTCTTCACCGGAAATATTATCTTCTATACGGATTCGCTGCTCTTGCCGTAGTGACAAAGGGGCCAGTTGCTATATTCTTTTGTGCGGTGATTATTGGACTGTACTTGATTGTGACAGGTTCCCTGAAAACTATAAAGAGTATGAAACTTGTAAGTGGGGCTGCGCTTTTTGCAGTGATTGCTTTGCCTTGGTATGTGACGATGTATTCTATCCATGGAATGGTGTTTATTGAAACATTCTTAGGTTTTCACAATGTAACACGTTTTTTGCAGCCGGAGCACGCGTCATCGAATCTATGGTATTACTTTATTCCGGTGTTGATTCTGGGCTTCTTCCCATGGACGGCTTTTTTAGGTCAGGCTTTGATTGCAGGGGTAAAAGAGAAAGGAGAGCATCGTAGTACCTGTATCTTTTTATGCATATGGGCTGCAGTAGTATTTGGATTCTTTTCACTGTCTCAGACTAAGTTGATCTCCTATATTCTGCCAATGTATCCGCCGTTGGCGATGCTGGTTGGTTACTATTTGGACAAAGCGTGGACAGAAGAACGTTATAGGGCGCTAAAAGGCTCGGCCATCATTTTTGGAGTTGTTGCCTCATTATTGATTGCAGGTTTGTTTTATACCGAAAGTGGGATGACAGCAGAAATGATGTTTTCGGTGAAGGTGATAGCAGGAATTTTATCGCTGCTGACCGCTTTTATTCTCTTTCAGAGCTTTCGCCATAATTTTCGTGCCGTATTTGTCTCTTATATCCTGGGAATGATCGTATTTACAGGATTTTTAATGACACAAACCCTTCCTCTTGTTACGCCTTCGTTTTCTGTAAAGCAGTTTGTCGATGAATTCAAACAAAATTATGACGGGCAAACCCCGGTTTATATTGCTAAATTTTACCGACCTGGTTTCATGTATTACAGCGGTATGGCAGGCACTGAACTAGACTCTGATAAATTAGAGGCGACGGTTCTGGACAAGACCGGTAAGGCTTACTTTATTGTACAAAAGAAGAAATATGAGAAGCTGTCTCCGACAATCCAGAATAAGCTTCGTGTATTAGCTGTTCAAGAGGATAAAGTTTTACTTATTCGAGATTGATTCGTTATTTTAGGGGAGGACTAACTATGAATGTAAAAACATCTGACGTGACTGGTGCTTTGATGCGTCCCAAGCAAAAGTGCTTGGGCATATTCCTAATTTCATTTTTCTTTTATATGTTCTTCAACAACCTTATGCCCATCACCGATCCAGTAGAATCGAACTATGTCCTTACAGCGAAAGAAATGATGCTGGCATCGGACTGGATATCACCAAGGATATATGGGAATATCTGGTTTGATAAGCCTGTGTTTTTCTACTGGGTTACAGCCATTTCTTTCCAATTATTTGGATTTTCCGAATGGGCGGCACGTTTAGCGCCAGCTTTTTTTGCCTCATTAGGCCTGGTACTGATGTATTGGTTTGCGACTAAGATCGTTAAACCAAGGGTAGCTGTTTTGGCAGTCTTGATTATGGGAACATCCTTTGAATATATCATACTGGCAAAGCTGATTGTTACGGATATGGTGTTCTTTGTCTTTAATTGCGCAGCCCTAAGTTTTTTTTATCTGGGATATGTAAAAATGGATGGCACCAAGAAGCGATGGTATCGGATTGCGTATGTTAGCATGGCCCTGGCTGTATTGACCAAAGGACCGATCGGCGTTTTATTGCCTGGTCTGGTTATGCTGCTCTTTATAGCTGTGCAGCGCAATTGGTCAGAACTAAAAGAACTGTTCATACCGTCTGGTATTTTCCTTTTTGCAGTGGTGGCGCTGCCTTGGTATGCTGCGATGTATGCCATGCATGGAACTGCGTTTATCAATGGTTTTTTTGGTGTGCACAACTATCTTAGAGCAACCGTTTCGGAGCATCCGAAGGATAATGTAAGCTACTACTATATTGTCGTATTTTTACTCAGCATGTTGCCTTGGTCCGCCTTAGCCATAAAAGCTTTGATACAGGGATGTAAGGACTTTAGGAAGCAATCCTCTCCATTGCTGTTGTTTCTCTTTTTGTGGGCGGCGGCTTATGTTGGATTTTATTCACTAATGGCTACCAAATATCTGACCTACACATTCCCTATCGTCTTTCCAGTGGCAATCGTAACTGCCATATACCTTGAGAGAATACTTGTCCAAGGCAGCAAAAAAGTAATTGTCTATTGGGCAGGGGTTCCATTGGTGCTGTTGCTGCTTGTATATATGGTCGTCGCTTATCGTTATCTGGCTGGTTTGGGGCTTATTATAACTGTGGGCAGTCTGGTGCTATTTCTGTTATTACTTTGGTACAAGTCAAGAAATAGGACTGCGGCCTATATCTTGAAGTTGCTTTGTTTATGCCAGCTGGGGTCTTATATCATCCTTTGCCTATTTGTATTCCCCGCCATAACCGAAAGCCGATCTGGGAGAGGGATTGCAGAAAATATCACTGCCCTGGGGAGAGGAGAGATCGGTATGTATCAGTTTTACAGTACTTCTGAGGTATTTTATAATGGCAATATCGCGGTGAAGCTTGAACCATCAAGTGGGTTGCTCTTGCGCCAGCCTGGACAATTAGACTGGTCAAGTAAATATACTATGCCGATCCAAGGGCTAACCGATTTTATGACGCAGTCTTCAAATAGTCTGATTGTGGTGTCGGATGACAAAAAAGGAAAATTTTTGCTAGAAACGGCTAATTTCAACCCTAAACTGATAAAGAGTGATAAAGGATGGAACTATTATTATATTAATAATTGAGCAACATCATCATTGGTGCTAGAAAGATAGGGAGGTTCAAGATGTTTGCCAAAATCCGTAACGGTTTGACCTTTCGTTACGCTATGGTCATGATGCTGTTGATGATGGCTTTTATTGTAGTAACTTCCACTGGGCTGCTTTGGATACTTTATCGGGAAGAGCAGCAGGACCTGCGGTCTTTTACCGAGAAAGAAGCGAGAGAACAAGCCGCTATGTATAAAGTAAAATCTGTTTTTTTTCAGATGGAAAAAACAACAGAGAATGTAGATTCTGATGCAAAGATTTTTTATTATGTTTTTAACACAAAGGGACAGCAGGCTGCTGCAAAAGAGCCTGTGCAGCCAATGCGTACAGGTGTATTAAGCATTATTAGCAAATGGAATGCCCAAGATGGGGAAGTGCAGTTGAAAAAATTTTATCTTCCCAATAAGGAGAGGGCAGTGGTAATGCTGTGCAGCATGAAAATATACGACGGTTCCCAGGAGCTAGGAAGAGTCTTTGTGGGTGAAGATATAAGTTCGTATTATCAGATGTTAAAAATACTGCTGATCGTGATGGTAGTAATCTCCATCTTGTTTTTGATTATCGCTGCTTTTGCAGGGCATTTATTGGCGGGGCGGGCGATTATTCCGATTAAACGGGCATTTTCTAGACAACGTGAATTTGTCGCGGATGCCTCTCATGAACTGCGTACACCCCTGAGTATCTTTCTGACTTCAGTAGATGCTGTGCAGACGGATGATGACCAAAAGCTATCACCGTTCTCAATCCAGGTACTTGATGACATGAAAAGTGAAATACGCAGGATGGCCCAACTTGTAACCGATTTGTTAACTCTTGCTCGAGCCGATGCTGGAGCAGCCAATATTATGAAAGAAAAATTCGATTTAGTTGTCGTTGCTGAGCAACTCATTCGCTCATTACAGCCATTGGCGGTGATGAAAAATATTAAATTGGAAATGACCGGTGATACAGCGATTCCGGTTTGGGCTGATTGTGAGAGGATGAATCAATTACTTTTAATTCTAGTGGATAATGCGATTAAATATACTCCTGCTGGCGGTAAGGTAGGTGTTTTGCTCACGATGACGGAAGCGCCGAAGCCATGTATTACGATTGTCGTGCACGACACGGGGGGAGGCATTCAAGAAACGGAGCTAAGTCGTATTTTTGAGCGCTTTTACAGAATTGATAAA